>NZ_JBFATL010000009.1:0-201726 GCF_040678315.1 Streptomyces sp. NPDC052721
GTGCAGATTTCGCAATCCACACCGAACCCAGAAGGCCCTCACCTGTTCAAGCACCCAGCACGCGTGTCACCAACGTCCCGGGACAGCACACCTAGGCCGTCCCGGTGATCCGCGGCAGGGCCGAAACCGCCGCCGGCTGCTCCCCGGAGGGCTTCGCGTGGGACGCCGGCGGCCGGGTGGACCGCAGCCGGTAACTCACCGCCTCGTCCAGCGTCACGGGCCGCTGCATCTGCGAGGCGAGCCGGCCCGCCTCCTGACCGAGCCGCGCGACGTCCTCCCAGGGGAGCCGTACGACCAGAGAGATCTCCGCCTCACCGTCGGGCAGAGCATGCATCGCCGAAACCTGCGGAGTGTTCGTCATCGCCTGTTCCTCACGTCGGTTGAGCAGAGATACGCACACGTGCCCGGCGGCGTTCACCGATTCGTACGCCCGATCGCGGGCACTACTTCTGTGTGGTCATCCCCGTCCATGACGTGAACCCGGTGCGCCGCACCCCCTGGGTGACGTACGCCCTCATCGCCGCCAATGTGCTGGTGTTCGTCACCACGCCCGGCACAGCCGGTTCCGTGGCCGGCAGCAGTGAGCTTGCGCAGCTCTGCCATCTGCAGGCCTTCATGGACCACTACGCCGCGGTCCCCCGGGAACTGATCCACCATCAGATGCCCCGGCTCGTCCCGACCGGGGACGTCGGCGTGGGCCCCGGCGGCCCGGGCTGCGTCGTCGGGCCACCCTCTTACGACAAGTCCCCGCCGCTGTCGGTCTTCACGGCGATGTTCCTGCACGGCGGCTGGCTGCACCTGCTGGGCAACATGCTGTTCCTGCTGATCTTCGGCAACAACGTCGAGGACCGGATGGGCCACATCCGCTACTTCCTCTTCTACGTCGTCTGCGGTTACGCGGCCGGCTACGGCTTCGCGCTGCTCAACGCCTCGTCCTCCGACCCCCTGATCGGCGCGTCCGGCGCGATCGCCGGCGTCCTCGGCGCCTATCTGGTGCTGTACCCGCGGGCCAGGGTGTGGGTCCTGGTGCCGTTCCTGGTCTTCCTGCCGCTCAGGCTGCCCGCCTGGCTGGTGCTGGGCTTCTGGTTCGGGCTCCAGGCGGTGTACTCGTCCGGGCACGGGGTGGCCGGCGCCGGCACGGTGGCGTACGCGGCGCACGTGGTCGGCTTCGTGGCGGGCATGCTGCTGGCCTGGCCGCTCAAGCCGGGCACGCCGCCCCCGCCGGAGCCGCCCGGCCTGCTGTTCGGCAGGCGGGCGCGGCCCCATTACACGTGGTGAGCCGGCGGGCGGCTCAGCGCGCGGTGGCGGTGTGGACGTACTCGACGAGCCGGGTCAGCGCGTCCGGGTCGGTGTTCGGCATGACGCCGTGGCCGAGGTTGAAGACGTGGCCCTCCAGGCCGGCGGCGGCGTCGAGCACCTCGCGGGCCTTGGCGGCGACGGTGTCCTTGTCGGTGAACAGCACGGTCGGGTCCAGGTTGCCCTGGAGCGCCTTGCCGGGGCCGACGCGGCGCTGGGCCTCGTCCAGCGGGACGCGCCAGTCGACGCCGACGACGTCCGCGCCGGCCTCGCCCATGAGCTTCAGCAGCTCGCCGGTGCCGACGCCGAAGTGGATGCGTGGGACGCCGTATCCGGCGACCGCGTCGAAGACCTTCGCGGATGCCGGCATGACCGACGTCCGGTAGTCCGCCGGGGCCAGGGCGCCGGCCCAGGAGTCGAAGAGCTGGACGGCGCTCGCGCCGGCCTCGATCTGGACCTTCAGGAAGGCGGCCGTGATGTCGGCGAGGCGGTCCAGCAGGTCGGCCCACAGCCCGGGGTCGCCGTACATCATCGCCTTGGCGTTCTCGTACGTGCGCGAGGGACCGCCCTCGACCAGGTAGCTCGCGAGGGTGAAAGGCGCGCCCGCGAATCCGATCAGCGGGGTGGCGCCCAGTTCGCGGGTGAGCAGGCCGATGGCCTCGGTGACGTAGGGGACGTCCTCGGGCGCGAGGTCGCGCAGCCGGGCCAGGTCGGCGCGGGTGCGGATCGGCTGTTCGACGACCGGGCCGACGCCGGGCTTGATGTCGAGGTCGAGGCCGATGGCCTTCAGCGGGACGACGATGTCGCTGAAGAAGATCGCCGCGTCCACGTCGTGCCGGCGCACCGGCTGGAGGGTGATCTCGGTGACCAGCTCGGGCCGCATGCAGGACTCCAGCATGGGAACGCCCTCGCGCACCTTGCGGTACTCCGGCAGGGAGCGGCCGGCCTGGCGCATGAACCACACCGGGGTGTGCGGCACGGGCTCGCGCCTGCACGCCTTGAGGAAGGCGCTGTCGTACGTCGCTGTCGGCTGCGGGGTGTCATTGGCGGTCACGAGGCAAGTTTCGCATGCCGTCGCACAGGGACCCGGCCGGTGTCCCGCCGGCCGGGCGCAGCCGCGAAGGCCGCAGGGGGTGTCTTGCCCTGCACGACGCCCCGGTTCCCCTTACTCTTCCCCGCATGGCTGCGGCTCACGGACGAATGTCGGACAGCGCTGACGGAACGGGCGACGTGAAGGACACCGAGGAGGCGGACGGGCACTCCGGTGCCTCGGGTCCGCCGGCTTTCCGCACCGCGGTCGAGGCCCTGCGCGGCAGCCGGCTGCGGCCGCAGGTCGAAGTGGAGCCGACGCCCGCCCCGCAGCGGCTCGCCCCCTACGCGTACGCGCTGGAGGCGGTGGTGGTCGACGGCGAGCAGGAGCTGGCCGACGGGCGGCTGGTACTGCTGCACGACCCGGCCGGGCACGACGCCTGGCGGGGGACGTTCCGCCTGGTGACGCTGGTGCGCGCGGAGCTGGAGCCGGAGATGGCGGCCGATCCGCTGCTGCCGGAGGTGTGCTGGTCGTGGCTGACCGGGGCGCTGGCGGCGCGCGGGCTGGGCTACGGCGAGCCGAGCGGCACGATCACGCGTGCCAGCTCGCACTACTTCGGCGGGCTGGCCGAGCGGCCGGCGGCCTCGCAGATCGAGATCCGGGCGTCCTGGACGCCCCGCGAGGGCCTGGGCGGGGTGCCGGACGCGGCCGCCCACCTGGCCTCCTGGTGCGATCTGCTGGCGCAGGTCGCGGGTCTGCCGCCGGCCGGGCCGGGGGACGCGTCGGTGGTGACCCTGCCGCAGCGCCGGGGCCCTCAGTCCAGGTGACCGCAGTCCCGGTGACAGGTCGCCGCGCGACTCCCCGTTGACCATCTCTTTGTCGATACGGCCATTTTCCGCACTCGAATCGCACCCGCTCGAACCGACTTGATCCTCGAATGATCGACCGTGTGTCCGAATTGCCCAGATTGTTACTCACTAGATCGTGATCATTCTCTAAAGGCGGACGAGTTTGCTGCCGAAGACGACTGTGACCTTGAAAGCACAGTTCGTCCCGGCTTCATCCCCACAAGCCGGCCCCGTCCCCCCACCCAGGAGGCCTGGTGTCCGTTCTCCTCGAGCAACCCGCAAGCCTGGTCGCCTACCGCCCGAACAAGCCGACCGCCATGGTGGTCGTGGCCGACCCGCGCGTCCGCTCCACCGTCACGCGTCATCTGTGGGCGCTCGGCGTGCGTGATGTCATCGAGGCCTCGTCCATCGCGGAGGCTCGTCCCCGCATCGGCAACCCCCGCGACATCTGCGTCGCCGACGTCCATCTGCCCGACGGCTCCGGCCTGACCCTGCTGTCCGAGACCCGCGCCGCGGGCTGGCCCAACGGACTCGCGCTCTCCGCCGCCGACGACATCGGCGCGGTCCGCAACGCGCTGGCCGGCGGGGTCAAGGGCTATGTCGTCACCGGTACCCGCACCAACATCGGGCTCCCCGCCCGGCCCGGCGCCGCTCCCCTCGGCGCCGCCGCCCGTATGCACCGCCGCCCCCCGGGTGCCCCGAGCCACCCGGGCGGCTACCGGGAGCTGTCCGGACGCGAGGTCGAGGTGCTGCGGCTGGTCGCGGAGGGCCAGTCGAACAAGGCGATCGGCGTCTCCATGGGCCTGTCCGCCCTGACCGTGAAGAGCCACCTCGCCCGCATCGCCCGCAAGCTGGGGACGGGCGACCGGGCCGGCATGGTGGCCGTGGCCCTGCGCACCGGGATCATCCACTGAGCCCACCGGACGCCCCCCTTCGGCGGATCCGGCATTCACTCATGTGAACCAGCCCTTGCCCCGAGCTGACTGGTTTACGCCCCTCTCGCGCCCGTCGACGGAACGTTCCGTCGACGGGCGCGGTCCACACACGGATACCCTTGACAGGTGACCGACGCCCAAGACACCGCAGCAGACAGTTCCCTGCGCACCACCGGAGGCACCCCTCCGGACGACGCGGGTTCTTCTGTGACGGGGGCGCCGACTCCGTTGCTGGAACCGCGCGAGGGCATTCCGCCCGTGATCGCCGACGAGGCGGCCCTCGACCGGGTGACCGCCGCCTTCGCCGCCGGCACCGGGCCGGTCGCCGTGGACGCCGAGCGCGCCTCCGGCTACCGCTACGGGCAGCGCGCCTACCTGGTGCAGCTGCGCCGCGAGGGCGCCGGTACCGCGCTGATCGACCCCGTCGCCTGCCCCGACCTGTCCGGCCTCGGCGAGGCCCTGTCCGGCGTCGAGTGGGTGCTGCACGCGGCCACCCAGGACCTGCCGTGCCTGCGCGAGATAGGCATGGTCCCGACCCGCCTGTTCGACACCGAGCTGGCCGGCCGGCTCGCCGGCTTCCCCCGGGTCGGTCTCGGCGCCATGGTGGAGGGCGTCCTCGGGTTCGTGCTGGAGAAGGGCCACTCCGCCGTCGACTGGTCGACCCGCCCGCTGCCCGAGCCCTGGCTGCGGTACGCCGCGCTCGACGTCGAGCTGCTCGTCGACCTGCGGGACGCCCTGGAGAAGGAGCTGGACCGGCAGGGCAAGCTGGAGTGGGCGCTCCAGGAGTTCGACGCGATCGCGTCCGCGCCGCCGGCCGAGCCGCGGAAGGACCCCTGGCGCCGCACGTCCGGGATGCACAAGGTGCGCCGGCGCCGGCAGCTCGCGGTCGTGCGCGAGCTGTGGCAGACACGGGACCGGATCGCGCAGCGGCGGGACGTGTCGCCGGGGAAGGTGCTGAGCGACACGGCCATCGTGGAGGCGGCGCTGGCCCTGCCGGGCAATGTGCACGTCCTCGCCGGGCTGAACGGGTTCGGGCACCGGATGGGGCGGCGGCAGCTGGAGCAGTGGCAGGCCGCGGTGGACCGGGCCAAGGCCCTTCCCGACAGTGCGCTGCCGCAGCCGGGGCAGCCCGTGACGGGGCCTCCGCCGCCCCGGGCCTGGGCCGACAAGGATCCGGCCGCCGCGGCTCGGTTGTCCGCGGCCCGGGCGGGGGTGTCATCGCTGGCCGAGCGGCTCAATATGCCTCAGGAGAACGTGATCTCTCCGGACACGGTGCGGCGGCTGTGCTGGGAGCCGCCGACGTCTCCCGACGAGGAGTCCGTGGGTGCCGCGCTGGCCGGGTACGGCGCGCGGCCCTGGCAGATCGAGCTGGTCACGCCGGTGCTGGTGGACGCGCTGTCGGCGAAGGGCGCGTGAGGCGTCGCCTCGGCGCCCGGTCTCCGGGACCGTGCCCGCGGAGATGATCTCCCCGTCGGCGTCCCCGGTTCCGCGGAAGCGGGAAAGGGACGTCGAGATCACGCCAAGATCCTGAGGTGCGGCGGCGTGGCGGGCCCATCGGCGGCTCGCTCCCGGCCGGGGCGTGGCAGGCGGCGACCGGCTTCCCCTTCGAACGGCGACCGGCTTCCCCTTCGGACGCGGAGGCGCGGGCGACGGGGTGCGCGCCCTGGCTGCGCCGCCCCACTCGCATGCCGTGCCACGCCGCTCGACGTGCCCGGGCGGCGGCGCCGCGCAACGGCACAGCCCCGCGCACCCCTCGGGGACGCTTCGGCGCCGGTGTCCTCGTGTGACCTTCGCCGCTCGCGCCTCGGGGACTGTGCAGCTACGTTACTCATAAGTAGCATGGGTCTGAGCGCGCGCTCAGCGCAACGCAGCAGTGCCATCCCGCACAGGAGGAGAGCCATCGTGCCTCGTACCGTCAGGGACGTCGTCTTCGTCGACGGCGTCCGTACCCCGTTCGGCAAGGCGGGCCCGAAGGGCATCTACCACGAGACCCGCGCCGACGACCTTGTCGTGAAGGCGATCCGGGAGCTGCTGCGCCGCAACCCCGGCCTGGACCCGAAGAAGATCGACGAGGTCGCGATCGCGGCGACCACCCAGATCGGTGACCAGGGTCTGACCCTCGGCCGTACCGCCGGGATCCTCGCCGGACTGCCGCAGTCCGTGCCCGGTTACTCCATCGACCGCATGTGTGCCGGCGCCCTGACCGCCGTGACGACCACCGCCGGTTCGATCGCCTTCGGCGCCTACGACGCCGTCATCGCCGGTGGCGTCGAGCACATGGGCCGCCACCCCATGGGCGAGGGCGTCGACCCGAACCCGCGGTTCGTGAGCGAGAAGCTGGTGGACGAGTCGGCCCTGTTCATGGGCATGACCGCGGAGAACCTGCACGACCGCTACCCGCAGATCACCAAGCTGCGCGCCGACGAGTACGCGGTGCGCTCGCAGGAGAAGGCCGCCAAGGCGTACGCCAACGGCAAGATCCAGCAGGACCTGGTGCCGATCTCGGTGCGCCGGACCAACGCGGAGGCCGGCGAGACCGGCTGGGGCCTGGTCACCGCCGACGAGCCGATGCGCCCGGGGACCACGCTGGAGAGCCTGGCGAACCTCAAGACGCCGTTCCGCGTGCACGGCCGGGTCACCGCCGGTAACGCAGCCGGTCTCAACGACGGCGCCACCGCGTCGATCATCGCGAGCGAGGACTTCGCCCGCGAGAACGGCCTGCCGGTCAAGATGCGCCTGGTGTCGTACGCCTTCGCGGGCGTCGAGCCGGAGGTCATGGGCTACGGCCCGATCCCGGCCACGGAGAAGGCCCTCGCCAAGGCGGGCCTGTCCATCTCCGACATCGGCCTGTTCGAGATCAACGAGGCCTTCGCCGTGCAGGTGCTGGCCTTCCTCGACCACTACGGCATCGCGGACGACGACGAGCGCGTCAACCAGTACGGCGGCGCCATCGCCTTCGGCCACCCGCTGGCCTCCTCCGGCGTCCGCCTGATGACGCAGCTGGCCCGCCAGTTCGAGGAGCAGCCGCACGTCCGCTACGGCCTGACCACCATGTGCGTCGGCTTCGGCATGGGCGCGACGGTCATCTGGGAGAACCCGCACTTCGAGGGGGACAAGTGAGCACCACCGCCGAGCTTCTGAAGCAGGCCTCGGACCTGTTCCCCGACGAGGTCGTCACCAGCGCGCACGTGCGCCACTTCGACCTCCCCTTCGGCGCGGGCCGCTTCGCGCTGATCACCCTGGACAACGGCCTGGACCACACCAAGCCGACCACCTTCGGCCCCGCCTCGCTCGCGAACCTCAACACCGCGATCGACCAGGTCGAGAAGGAGGCGGCCGAGGGTGAGATCGTCGGTGTCGGCATCACCGGCAAGCCGTTCATCTTCGCGGTCGGCGCCGACCTCAAGGGCGTCGAGCTGCTGAAGGAGCACGAGCACGCGCTCGCCATCGGCAAGGGCGGCCACGAGGTCTTCAAGCGCCTCGCGGGTCTGGCCGTGCCGACCTTCGCCTACTACAACGGTGCCGCCATGGGCGGCGGCGTCGAGGTCGGCCTGCACTGCGGCTACCGCACCGTCTCCAAGGCGATCCCGGCGTTCTCGCTGCCCGAGGTCTTCCTCGGCCTGGTGCCCGGCTGGGGCGGCTGCACGCTCCTGCCGAACCTGATCGGTGCCGAGAAGGCCGTCTCGGTCATCATCGAGAACTCGCTCAACCAGAACAAGCAGCTCAAGGGCCAGCAGGTCTTCGACCTCGGGATCGCCGACGCGATCTTCGAGGGTGCCGACTTCCTGGAGCAGTCGCTGATCTGGACCGCCCAGGTGCTCAAGGGCGACGTCAAGGTCGAACGCCCGGTGATCGACCGCGGCGAGGCCTGGGACCAGGCCGTCGCCAAGGGCCGGTTCATCGCGGACTCCAAGGTGCACGGCGCGGCCCCGGCCGCCTACCGCGCCCTCGACATCATCGCCGCCGCCAAGAACGAGGACCTCCAGCAGGGCTTCGACGCCGAGGACCAGGCCCTCGCCGACCTGATCATGGGCGGTGAACTGCGCGCCGGCATCTACGCGTTCAACCTCGTGCAGAAGCGCGGCAAGCGTCCCGCCGGCGCCCCGGACAAGAACCTGGCGCGCCCCGTCACCAAGGTGGGCGTGGTCGGCGCGGGCCTCATGGCCTCCCAGCTGGCGCTCCTCTTCCTGCGCCGCCTGGAGGTGCCGGTCGTGCTGACCGACATCGACCAGGAGCGGGTCGACAAGGGTGTGGGCTACGTCCACGCCGAGATCGACAAGCTGCTCGGCAAGGGCCGGATCAACCAGGACAAGGCCAACCGCCTCAAGGCGCTGGTGACCGGCGTCCTGGACAAGGCGGAGGGCTTCTCCGACGCGGACTTCATCATCGAGGCCGTGTTCGAGGAGATCGGCGTCAAGCAGCAGGTGTTCGCGGAGGTCGAGGCCGTCGCCCCGGCGCACGCGATCCTCGCCACCAACACCTCCTCCCTGTCGGTGACGGAGATGGCCTCGAAGCTCAGGAACCCCGAGCGGGTCGTGGGCTTCCACTTCTTCAACCCGGTGGCCGTCCTGCCGCTGCTGGAGATCGTCCGCGGCGAGAAGACCGACGACGCGTCCCTCGCGACCGCGTTCGCCGTCGCCAAGAAGCTGAAGAAGACCGCGGTGCTGGTCAAGGACGCCCCGGCGTTCGTCGTGAACCGCATCCTGACCCGCTTCATGGGCGAGATCCAGAACGTCATCGACGAGGGCACCCCGGTCGAGGTCGCCGAGAAGGCCGTCGAGCCGCTCGGTCTGCCGATGTCCCCGCTGGTGCTGCTGGAACTGGTCGGCCCCGCGATCGGTCTGCACGTCTCCGAGACGCTGCACGGCGCGTTCCCGGACCGCTTCACGGTCTCCCCGAACCTCAAGGCGGTCGTGGAAGCGGGCAAGCGCGGCTTCTACGTCTACGACAGCGGCAAGCCGGAACTGGACCCGGAGGTCGCCGCGCTGCTCAAGCAGGGCGATGTCGTGCTGACCGAGGAGCAGGTACGGGCGCGGGTGCTGGACGCGGTCGCGCAGGAGATCGGGCTCATGCTCGACGAGGGCGTCGTCGCCGAGGCCCAGGACATCGACCTGTGCCTGATCACGGGCGCCGGCTGGCCCTTCCACCTGGGCGGCATCACGCCGTACCTGGACCGTGAGGGTGTCAGCGAGCGCGTCAACGGCAAGCGGTTCCTGGCTCCGGGCGTGGCGAGCGTCCCGGCGTGACGCTCCGCCGGTGAACGCCGGGTGCCCGCACTCCCGCCGGGGTGCGGGCACCCGGCGTTCTCCGTGTACCGTCTTCAGGCTCAGCCCTCGGCGGGGCGGCCGTCCTCGACGTGGACGACGTGGAGATCCCTGCCGTCCCGGTCGCGGCGGGAGCGCCCGAGGATGCCCACGGCCAGGTGCGAGGGGTCCTCGGACTCCTCAAGGGCGACGAAGGTGACGACGTCGGGATGGTGGCCCGTCACCAGCCAGCCCTCACCGTTCTTCAGTTCGAGCACACGGAAGTCGCCCGCCGGACCGCCCACGCTCACGGGACCGTACTCGCGCAGGATCTCGGTGGCCCGGTCAGCGAGCCCTCCCCCTGGCTCCTCCAGCACCACGCACGTGCCGTGCTCGAACAGCACCCACGGTTTTCCGGATCCGGCGAGGAGACGCCGCCAGGCGTCGATGAGTGTCTCGGTGTCCACGACGGCCATCATGGCGCACTCAGATCTCCCGCCACGCCTCCAGCGCCAGCCCCGGCTCGTCCTTGCGCCGGGTCAGCAGGAGCCGTCCGGTCGACGGGGACAGCGTTGCCGCCACCACCCGGTCGTCCTCGTCCGTCGTGAGGGACACCAGCGCGTCCAGCGGGAGTTCGGGGCCCGACTCGGTCCACCAGGCGCCCGCCGACTCCAGCTCGGTCGGGTACGCGGCGAAGGCGACCCGGCGGCTCACGGTCCGCTGGACCAGCAGGGTGCAGTCGTGGCCGTCCAGGCCGCAGCGGACCGCCGACACCGGGCCGGGGCCGGCCGCGGGCAGCAGGGTGACCGGCTTGCCGCCCGGACGCCAGGCGCACAGGTCGCCGGAGGTGTCGGTGTAGAACACGGTCGTACGGTCCGGGGACGTGGCCAGGGCGCGCAGGGTGCCCGGGCGGACCGGGGCCTGCAGCGCCTCCTGGAGCACGGGCTGGGCACCCGGCTCCTCCTGACGCCAGTACAGCAGGCCCTGCGGCACGGCCGCGTACAGCTCGACCCTGCCGGACTCCCCCGTGACCGCCGCGAGTCCGTCCTGGACCTCCTTGCCCTTGAGGTCACGCCAGGGGTCCCAGCCGCCCTTCTCCTTCTGGGCGAGCAGGCTGACTCCGCCGCCCTTGTTGCGGACGAAGACATGGGCGCGGCCCTGGGCGTCCACCGCGACGGCGGGCGTGCCGGTGCGGTCGCCCTTCTTGTCCGGGTGGCCGATCGGGTTCCAGTCCAGGGCCGCCAGGTGCGGGCGGAAGTGCGTGGAGTGCACCAGCCCGGACTCGCCCTTGACGGTGGGCCGCCAGGAGACCAGGTGGGCATAGCCGTCGGCGCCCTGGCCGACCGCCAGGACGGTGTGCAGTTTCTGCTCGCCGCCGACCTTGCGCGGGGCGGACCAGGGGCCGCGGGGGCCGCGCTCCGCCCGGCACAGGACGGCGTCGCCCGACAGCTGGTACGCACTGAGCCGGCCGTCTCGGCCGCGTAGGAGCCAGTCGCCGTTCACCGGTTCACTTTAAGGCGCTCGGGACCGCCCCCGGGGCCCGGCCCCCGGCCACGGGGCATGGGACCCTGGGTCCATGACCGACCCCCTCGACCCCGTTTCCCCTTCCTCCTCCCCTCTGCTCGTCGTGGTGGACGGCGCGAACGTCGTCGGCTCGCGGCCCGACGGCTGGTGGCGGGACCGCAAGGGGGCGGCCGAGCGGCTGCGGGACCGGCTGGCGAGCGAGGGCCTGCCCGGGCGTACGGGGCCCGTGGAGATCGTGCTCGTGGTCGAGGGCGCGGCCCGGGGCGTGACATCCGTACCGGGCGTGCGGGTGGAGTCGGCGCCGGGCAGCGGAGACGACCGGATCGTGGAGCTGACCGCCGAGAACTCCGGCCGGTCCCGCCTGGTGGTGACCGCCGACCGCGAACTGCGCCGCCGCGTGACGGCCCTGGGCGCGGAGGTGACCGGCCCCCGCACGGTCCTGAACTGACCGGCGCCGCCGGCCCACCGGGAGCCGGTGCCCGGCGCCCGGGAGACCACCGCCGGCCCGCCGGCCGGCGTCCGCGCGCCAACGGCCCTACGCCGACCCCTGTCCCGCTGCTCGCCCCCTCTCGGACCCAGCACGCGGCACCCGGTCCCGAAGCCGGAAGGCCACCACCGGCCCACCGAACGCCGGCCCGGCGCCCGGGAGACCCTCACCAGCCCCCCCCCGGCCAGGCTCCGCCCGCCTACGGCCCTACGCCGACCCCTGCCCCCCCTGTCCACCCGCACCCAGGGGCCGCCCGCCGCGCCAGCGGTCCCCGGCCAGCCCGCAGCACAGGCCCAAAGCAAACCCGCCCGCCCACCGGCACCTGGGCCCAGAGCCGGAAAGCCACCATCGGCCCACCGGCAGGCGGTCCTGACGCCGGAGGGCCGCCATCGGCCCCGGCCGGGCTCCGCCCGCCTACGGGCCTGCGCCGAGCCATGTTCCCCCGGTACAGGTCCGGAGCACGCCCGCCCACCGGCACCCGGTCCCGGAGCCGGGAGGCCACCGCTAGCCCTCCGGTACCCGGGCGTACAGCACGGCGCCGTCCACTCTGGCCACCTCCGTGTAACCCGCCGTCAGGAGGCGGTGCAGGGTGGGGAGGCGGGCGGGGGCGTACGGCTTGCCGCGGGAGTCGTCGACGACGAGGGCGGGGGCGTGCGCGGTCATCTCGCGCCGGAAGACCGGCCAGGCGCCGGCGACGGCGTACTTCTCGCCGACCTGGGGGCCGTCCCGGCCGCCGCTGTAGTTGGTGAGCAGGCCCGCGGTGAGGTAGCGGGTGGCGGGGGTGCGGCCGGCCAGCCAGTACGTCTCCGGGTGTATCCCCCAGACGAGGACCCGGTCGGCGGGTGCCGTGCGGTGCGCGAGGGCCGCCGCCAGCCGTTCGGCGTGCGCGAGTTCGGGGCGCGGGGCGAGCAGGCCCCAGCCGACGAAGACGGCGCAGCAGCAGGCCGAGGTGAGCACGGCGGCCGTGTGCCCGTCGCGGGGCAGGACGTGCAGCGCGGCGGTGGCCAGCAGGGCGAGCGGTGGGGTGAGTTGCAGGTAGTAGTGGCCGAAGAAGTGGCAGCCGAGGGCCACGGCGGCCACCGAGGAGGCCAGCCACAGCCACAGCCACACCTCGGCCGCTCCGGCCCGGACGTCCCGCAGGGCCCGTACGACCGGTGGGAGCAGCCCCGCCGACGCCACCGCCAGGATCCCCGCGTTGGTGAGCGCGCGGGCCAGGACGTGGAGTTCGGAGCCGGTGACGGAGGCGTAGGCGGCGGAGCCGGTCACCGTCCAGAACAGGAAGCCGGCCGGGTCCGTCGCCAGGGCCGCGGCGAGCACGGGTGCGGCACAGCCGGCCGCGAGCCGTGGCAGGCCCGCGCGGGTGCCGCCCCGCTGGTGCAGCAGCCAGACCACCGGCAGCAGCACCGCGCCGCCGGTCTGCTTGGTGAGGAACGCGGCGGCGACCGCGGCCCCGGCGGCGCCCCAGCGGCCCCGGTCGGCGAACCACAGGGCGGCGGCCGTCCAGGGCAGCATGAACACCTCGAAGGTGGCGGCCTGCGCGTCCTCGGGGTTGAGCCCGACGGAGACCAGCAGATACAGCACCCCGGCGGTGCGGCCGGCGCGCTCGCCCCAGCGGCGGCGGGCCAGGGAGGCCAGCAGGGCGGCGGTGAGCAGCTGGGCGAGGACGGCGAGCACGCGCAGCGGCGTCAGGGAGCCGGAGCCGCAGAGCATGAACGCGGCCTGGTAGAGCCAGGGCAGCAGGGGCGGCTTGCGGTCCACGACCGTGTCGTACAGCTCCCCGCCCTGGGCGAGCAGGCGTGCCTGTACGGCGAGGAAGCCCTCGTCCGGGTTCCACAGCGGCCGGCGGAAGGAGGGGATCCGGGTGACGCAGGCCAGGGTCGCCAGGAGGGGCAGCAGCCGGGCCCAGTACGCCGTCCGGGTGACCGTGGTCCGTGCGGGGGCGAGCGGGGCGGCAAGCATGGTCCGCACGCTATCCGGCCCCGCCGTCCCAGCCGAAGCGGGACATACGGGGCCGGTGCGCGAGTGTGCGGGTTACTCGGTCGTCTTCGGCGGGCGCATGGCCTCGCTGACCGTGGTCTCCTCGTGCCGGCCGAGGCGGCTGTGCGAGCGGCCGTAGAGGAAGTAGACGAAGAAGCCGATGACCATCCAGATGGCGAACCGGATCCAGGTCTCGGCGGGCAGGTTGAGCATCAGCCACAGCGAGGCGCACACGGACAGGATCGGGACGACCGGGACCCACGGGGTGCGGAAGGCGCGGTGCAGGTCCGGGCGGGACTTGCGCAGGATGATGACGCTGAGGGCGACGACGACGAACGCGAACAGCGTGCCGATGTTCACCAGTTCGGCGAGTTCGCTGAGGCTGGTGAAGCCCGCGACGATCGCGATGACGCCGCCGAGCAGGATGGTGGACCGGTACGGGGTGCGGAACCGCGGGTGGGTATGGGAGAAGAAGCGGGGCAGGAGCCCGTCGCGGCTCATGGCGAAGAAGACCCGGGACTGGCCGAGCAGCAGGATCATGCACACGGTGGTCAGTCCGACGGCGGCGCCGAAGCTGATCAGGCCCGCGTACCAGGGGTGCCCGGTGGCCTTGAACGCGTCGGCGAGGGGGGCCTTCACGGACAGCGCGCTGTACTTCTGCATGCCGGTGACGACGATCGCCACGGCGACGTAGAGGGCGGTGCAGATGATCAGGGAGCCCAGGATGCCGCGCGGGACGTCGCGCTGCGGGTTGCGGGTCTCCTCGGCGGCGGTGGCGACGACGTCGAAGCCGATGAACGCGAAGAACACCACGGAGGCCGCGGTGAAGATGCCCATGACGCCGAAGTCCGAGGGCGCCCAGCCGAACATCAGCTGGATCAGGGGGGCCTTGAGGTTCCCGGCCGCCTCGGCGGACTGCGCCTTCGGGATGAACGGGTCGTAGTTGCCGCTCTTCACGAAGAAGGCACCGGCGATGATCACGACGAGGACCACGGTCACCTTGATCGCGACGACCACGGAGGTGACCCGCGCGGACAGCTTCATGCCGACGACGAGGATGGCGGTGAGCACCAGGACGAGGGCCGCGGCGAGGATGTCGAAGCCGAAGCCGGTGGCGCCGTCCCGGCCGGAGAGGGCCTGGGGCAGGTGCCAGCCCACGTTGTCGAGCAGCGAGGCTATGTAGCCGGACCATCCGACCGCGACCACCGCCGTGCCGAGCGCGAGTTCCAGGACGAGGTCCCAGCCGATGATCCAGGCGGGGAGTTCACCGAGCGAGGCGTAGGAGAAGGTGTAGGCGGAGCCCGCCACGGGGACGGTGGAGGCGAACTCGGCGTAGCAGAGGGCGGCGAGCGCGCAGACGACACCGGCCACGACGAAGGACAGGGACACGGCGGGGCCGGCGGTGTTCTTCGCCGCCGTGCCGGTGAGGACGAAGATGCCGGTGCCGATGATGACACCGACGCCGAACACGGTCAGGTCAAGGGCGGTCAGTGACTTCCTGAGCGAATGTTCGGGTTCCTCGGTGTCCAGGATGGACTGCTCGACGTTTTTCGTCCGGAACAGCGCGTTGCTCACGTACCTACCTCCCACGCTTGTCGACCTCGACATGATCGAGAGGGCCGCGGTGCGTATTCCCCGGCAAAGGCAGGTTCACGCAAACGGGCCGGTTCCGCCACCGGGAGAAGCGGCGGAACCGGCCCGTGGGGGCGTTTCCTAGTCGCGGGCGGGCTCCACGGAGTCCACGGCACCGGCCGTACGGTCGAACCGCCCGTCCAGCTTGGAGACGAGCCCGGTGACCTGGCGGGCGATGTCGGGGGCGGTCAGCCCGATCTCGGCCATGACTTCGGCGCGGGAGGCGTGGTCGAGGAAGCGCGGCGGGATGCCGAAGTCACGCAGCGGCACGTCCACGCCCGCGTCCCTCAGGGCCTGGGCGACGGCGGAGCCGACACCGCCGACGCGGCTGTTGTCCTCGACCGTGACGACGACCCGGTGCCGTTCGGCCAGTGGGGCCATGGCCTCGTCGACGGGCTTGACCCAGCGGGGGTCGACCACGGTGGTGGAGATGCCCTGCTTGTCCAGCAGCCCGGCGATCTCCAGGCACATCGGGGCGAGGGCGCCGACGGAGACCAGCAGCACGTCCGGCCGGTCGGTGCCCGGCTCCCGGAGCACGTCCATGCCTCCGATCCGCCCCACGGCGGGCACGGCGGGGCCGACGGCGCCCTTGGAGAAGCGCACCACGGTCGGCGCGTCCTCGACGGCGACGGCCTCGCGCAGCTGGGCCCGCACCTGGTCGGCGTCGCGCGGCGCGGCGAGCCGCAGCCCGGGCACCACCTGGAGGATCGACATGTCCCACATGCCGTTGTGCGAGGCGCCGTCGGTGCCGGTGATGCCGGCCCGGTCGAGCACGAAGGTGACGCCGCACTTGTGCAGGGCCACGTCCATGAGGACCTGGTCGAAGGCGCGGTTGAGGAAGGTGGCGTACACGGCGAAGACCGGGTGGAGCCCGGCGTAGGCGAGGCCGGCGGCGGAGACGGCGCCGTGCTGCTCGGCGATCCCGACGTCGTACACCCGCTCGGGGAACCGCTTGGCGAACTTGTCGAGACCCACGGGCTGGAGCATGGCCGCCGTGATGGCGACGATGTCCTCGCGCTCCTCGCCGAGCCTGACCATCTCCTCGCCGAAGACCGAGGTCCAGTCGGCGCCGGAGGAGGCGATCGGCAGCCCGGTGTCGGGGTGGATCTTGCCGACGGCGTGGAACCGGTCGGCCTCGTCCTGGAGGGCGGGCTGGTAGCCGCGGCCCTTCTCGGTCAGGCAGTGCACGATCACCGGCCCGCCGAACCGCTTGGCCCGGGCCAGCGCCGACTCCAGTGCCTCGATGTCGTGGCCGTCGATCGGGCCGACGTACTTCAGCCCGAGGTCCTCGAACATGCCCTGCGGGGCGATGAAGTCCTTCAGCCCCTTCTTGGCGCCGTGCAGGGTCTCGTACAGGGGCTTGCCGACGACCGGGGTGCGGTCGAGGATGTCCTTCGTCCGTGCCAGGAAGCGCTCGTAGCCGTCGGTGGTCCGCAGGGTCGCCAGATGGTTGGCGAGCCCGCCGATGGTGGGGGCGTAGGAGCGCTCGTTGTCGTTGACGACGATGACCAGCGGCCGGTCCTTGGCCTCGGCGATGTTGTTGAGCGCCTCCCAGGCCATACCGCCTGTCAGGGCCCCGTCACCGATGACGGCGACGACATGGCTGTCCCGCTCACGCAGCTGGTTGGCCTTGGCGATGCCGTCGGCCCAGCCGAGCACGGTGGAGGCGTGGCTGTTCTCGATGACGTCGTGCTCGGACTCGGCCTGCGAGGGGTAGCCCGACAGGCCGCCCTTCATCTTCAGCTTCGAGAAGTCCTGCCGGCCGGTGAGCAGCTTGTGCACATAGGACTGGTGGCCGGTGTCCCACAGCACCTTGTCCTTCGGCGACTCGAAGACCCGGTGCAGGGCGATGGTCAGCTCCACCACACCGAGGTTGGGGCCCAGGTGCCCGCCGGTCTTGGAGACCTCCTGGACGAGGAAGGTCCGGATCTCCTCCGCCAGCTGGTCCAGCTCCTCCAGGCTGAGCCGGTCCAGATCGCGCGGTCCCCTGATGCGGGTCAGCAGCGGCACCCGTGCCTCCTTGCAGTAGAGCTGATCGAGCTGTTGCCGGGCTTGGACGAGTCTAATGTTCCGTCCGCACGCCCGATGGCCGGGCGGGGGGTCATGACTCGGGCGAACGGCTGTACCCGTGTGACCCGCCCGGACACGCCCTTGCCCGGCACCGTGGGCCGGTGCCGGGCAAGGGCGTGGTGCGTCGGGCGCGCTCAGGCGCGGCCGGCCGACTTCTGGGTCTTGCGGGTGATCGAGTCGATGACGACCGTGGCGAGGAGCACGCCACCGGTGATCATGTACTGGATCGGGGTGGCGATGCCCTGGAGGGCGAGGCCGTACTGGATCGACGTGATCACGAGGACACCGAGCAGCGCGTTCCAGGTGCGGCCCCGGCCGCCGAAGAGGCTGGTGCCGCCGATGACGGCCGCGGCGATGACGTTCATCAGCAGGTCACCGGAGCCGGCGCTCTGGTTGGCGGCAGCGATCTTGGAGGCCCAGAACAGACCGCCGACCGAGGCGAAGAAGCCCGCGATGGCGAAGACCGAGACGCGCACCAGGGTGACGTTGATACCGGCGCGGCGGGACGCCTCGACGCTGCCGCCGAGCGCGAAGACCTTGCGGCCGTACGCGGTGCGGCGCAGTACGAAGTCGCTGCCGACCAGGACGATCGCGAAGAGCAGCACCGCGAGCGGCAGACCCTTGTACTGGTTGAACATGACCGCGACGGCGAACGCGGGGACCGCGAGCAGCACGGTGCGCAGCACGATGTCGCTGAGCGGGCGGGACGGGATGCCCGCGACCGCGCGGCGGCGGTTGCCGAGGAAGGCCGACAGGAAGTATCCGGCGACCGCGACGAAGGCCAGGGTGTAGGCGGCGGCCACGTCCGAGAAGTAGTACGTGGTGAGCTTGCCGACCACGCCGTCGCCGTCGAGGTTGATCGTGCCGTTCGAGCCCAGGATCTGGAGCATGAAGCCGTTCCAGAACAGCAGACCGGCCAGGGTCACCGCGAACGCGGGCGCGCCGATCCGGGCGAAGAAGAAGCCGTGCACGGCACCGATGACGGCGCCGGCCGCGAGGGCGGTGAGGACGGCGAGCCACTCGTTGACGCCGTGGGTGACGCTCATCACGGCGGTGATCGCCGAGGAGACACCGGAGACGGAGCCGACGGAGAGGTCGATCTCGCCGAGCAGCAGCACGAAGATGATGCCGACCGACATCATGCCGGTGGCCACCATGGCGACGAAGATGTTGTTCAGGTTCTCCGCGCCGAGGAAGGCGGAGTTCAGGCTCTGGAAGATCGCGCAGATGGCGATGAGGCCGACCACGACCGGCAGGGCGCCGAGGTCGCCGGCGCGCATCTTGCGCTTGAACTCGACGACATAGCCCGCGAAGCCCTGTTCGCGCACGAGCAGGCGGGGGTCGACGGCGGGGGCGGCGTCGGCCGCGACGGCGGGCGCGTCGACGGGCTCGGCCTGGGTCTTGTCGATGCTCACTTCTGAGCCTCCGCGGTGGTGCGCGCCGCACGACGGGTCACGGCGTTGTCCGTGGCGCCGGTGATGGCGGAGATGATCTCTTCCTGCGAGGTCGTCTTGACCTCGAACACGCCGTTGTTGCGACCGAGCCGCAGGACGGCGACCTTGTCGGCGACGGCCTTCACGTCGGCCATGTTGTGGCTGATGAGGATGACCGCGAGGCCGCGCTCGCGCAGCCGCTCGACGAGGTCGAGGACCTGGGCGGTCTGCTCGACGCCGAGGGCGGCGGTCGGCTCGTCGAGGATGACCAGCTTGGGCTCGCCGAGCATGGAGCGGGCGATGGCCACGACCTGGCGCTGACCGCCGGAGAGCGAGGCGATCGGGATGCGCACGCTGGGGATGCGGATGGAGAGCGTCTGGAGCAGTTCGCGCGAGCGGCGCTCCATCTCGACCTCGTCCAGGACACCGCGCCGCTTGATCTCACGGCCGAGGAACAGGTTGCCGACGACGTCGATGTTGTCGCACAGGGCGAGGTCCTGGTAGACCGTCGCGATGCCCAGGTTCTGAGCGTCGTGCGGCCGGTTGACCGTGACGGGGCGGCCTTCCCACTCGATGACACCGTCATCGATGGGGTGCACACCCGCGATCGTCTTGACAAGGGTGGACTTGCCGGCGCCGTTGTCGCCGACGAGGGCAACCACCTCTCCGGCGTGGACCTCAAGCTCTACGTCGGTGAGCGCCTGAACGGCACCGAATCGCTTGGAGACCCCGCGCAACGCCAGCACGGGCGTAGCGGACACGTGAACCATCTCCTTCGCCGCCCGAGCCTGACCCCGGCGGGAGGTTGAACATGAAGAGTGAGGGGCGTTCCGTCCGGCGCCCCGCCGTTGTGCTGCGGGGCTGTCGGCGGCGGGGCGCCGGACGTGCCGGCACGGGGCGCGCGGACAGTGGGCGCGCGCGTCTCCCGTGCAGGCCGGTGGGACCGCCGCCGAGGCGGCCCCCTGGGGGTGTTACTTCAGGCCGATCTTGGCGCAGGCGGCCTTGTACTTGGCCGAGCAGATCTCGTTGACCGTGTAGTAACCCTGCTTGACGACCGTGTCCTTGATGTTGTCCTTCGTCAGCGAGACTACCGGGACGATGACGGCCGGGATGCCCTTCTCGGTGCCGCTGTCGACGGTGCTGGCGCCGAGCGAGCTGTCGACCTTGCCGGTCTTGGCGATCGAGACGGCCATCTTGGCGACGGTCTCGGCCTCCTGCGGGTACGACTTGAAGACGCTCATGTACTGCTCGCCGGTCACGATGCGCTGCACGCCCGCGAGCTCGGCGTCCTGGCCGGTGACCGGGGGAAGCTTCTTGAGGCCCGCGCCCTTGAGCGCGGTGATGACGCCGCCCGCCATGCCGTCGTTGGCGGAGTAGACGCCGACGATCTTGTCCTTGCCGAGGGCGGAGATGGCGCCCTCCATGTTGGCGTTGGCGTTCTCCGGCTTCCACTCCTTGGTGTCGTACTCCTTGCCGATGTTCACCTTGCCGTCGAGGACGTCGTGCGCGCCCTTCTTGAACTGCGCGGCGTTCGGGTCGGTCACGGAGCCGTTCATCATGACGATCTTGCCGGACTTGGCCTTGCCGCCCAGGGCCTTCAGCAGGGCCTCGCCCTGCGTCTTGCCGACCTCGACGTTGTCGAAGGAGGTGTAGGCGGAGATGGGGCCCTCGGCGAGGCGGTCGTAGGCGACGACCGGGATGCCCGCGTCCTTGGCCTTCTTGACGCCCTGGGCGACCGCCTTGTAGTCGACCGCGTCCAGGATCAGCACGTCGACCTTCTTGGTGATCATCGTGTCGATCTGCTGCGACTGGAGCGTCGCGTCCTGCTTGGCGTTGAGGTAGTCGACCTTGCCCTTGCCGTTCGTCAGCTCCGAGATCTGCTTCTCGATGATGGGCTTGTCGAACTTCTCGTAGCGGGCGGTCTGGTTCTCCGGCAGGAGCAGACCGACGGTGATGTCGTCACCCTTGTGGGTGGCCGTCTTACCGCTGTCACCGTTGCCGCCGGACTCCTTCGCGCTGCCGCAGGCGGCGAGCGAGACGGTCATTGCGGTGGCACAGAAAGCAAAGGCAGCACGACGCATGCGCTTGTTCACTCTTCAAACCTCCCTGACGAGGCCGCGTCGTTGCGGCCGAGGTGGCTGGAAGTCAACTCGGCCACACGTGCGACGTCAAGAAGTAAATCCTTAACGAGATGGCAACGGTGCCATCCGTTCTCTAAGTGAAGGCAGGGGCCGCGATGGGCAGTACACCCTCCAAAAGGGTCGAATCGCCCATCTCGCTGAGGGCCAGGGCGAGCGCTCCGAGCACCTCCGCGCGGCCCCCAAGTGCACCCGGAAGAACGGACAGTTGGCGCGCCGCGCTGGGAATGGCGTAGCGGCCGACGGACTCCCTGATCGGCCCGAGCACCAGCTCACCGGCCTCGGCGAGATCACCGCCGAGGACCACCCGGCTCGGGTTCAGCAGATTGCAGAGATTGGCCACTCCACTGCCGATGTGGCGGCCGACGTCGGCGATCACCCGACGACAGCCCGGGTCACCGTCCCTGGCCAGCCGTACGACGCCTTCCATCGTGAGGCTGGACCCGTGGCTGGGCTGGAGCAGCGGCAGCACGTAACGCGCCGCCGCGAACGTCTCCAGGCAGCCGCGGTTCCCGCAGCGGCAGACCGGGCCGGATTCATCGAGTGTAATATGCCCGATTTCGCCCGCTGTGCCGCCAGGGCCGCGATAGATCTTCCCGTCGATCACCAGACCGGCGCCGACACCGCTCGCGACCTTGATGTACGCCAGATCCCGGACGCCCTTGCCGCTGCCCCAGACCAGCTCGCCCAGGGCGCCGAGGTTGGCGTCGTTGTCGACGTGCACCGGCACGCCGAGCCGTTCGCGCAGCTCCTCGGCGGGCTTGGTGCCGCCCCAGCCGGGCAGGATGGCGGTCGAGCCGAGCGTGCCCGACTCGACGTCGATCGGACCCGGCACGCCGAGCCCCACGCCGGCCACCTTGGCCCGGTCCACGCCCGTCGCCGCGATCAGCCGGTTGACCAGCTGTTCGGCCCGGTCGAAGCCCTGGTCGGCGGAGGCGTCGACGTCCAGCGGCTCGGCCTCCTCGGCCAGCACCTGATGGGCGAGGTTCCCGACCGCGACCCGCAGATGCGTGTGCCCGAAGTCGACCCCGATCACGATGCCGGCGTCCCCGCTCAGGCTGACGCTGCGGGCCCGCCGCCCGCCCGCCGACGTGGGCGTGACCTCGACGGTTCCGCCGTCCTTCAGCTCCCGCACGATGTTGGAGACGGTGGCGGCGGACAGCCCGGTCGTCCGCGCGATCTCCGCCTGCGTGAGGGACCCGGCCAGCCGTACGGCCCGGACCACCCGCTCCAGGTTGGCTCGGTGCAGTGACGACTGCGACCCTGGAGTCTCCACGACGACCTCCTGAGCGCGGGGCCGCTTCGGCGGGGCCCCGTGTATGTCCAACTAGTGAACTCTAAGCTGAGCCGTTCGGGGCGACTCCCGTCAAGAGGTTGAACCGTTTCCGGGTACATGGACACACCGACGCACACCTCCCCCGGGGAGGGGACGGTGTGCGTCCTGGAGTGACCGCGGGGCGTGACCGCGCCGGGTCGAGCCCTTATTTGAGCGCCCCCGCGGTCAGCCCCTGCACCACCTGGCGCTGGAAGACGATGTACGCCGCGAGCACCGGCAGCATCGCCATGACCAGGCCCGCGAAGAGCCCCGACCAGTCGCCCTTGTAACCCTGGCTGGCTGCCAGCTGGACCAGTCCCTGGGTGAGGACCTTCTTGTCGGGGTCGGTGTTGAGCACCGTGGGCAGCATGTACTGGTTCCACTGGCCCAGGAAGTTGAAGATGCCGACGCTGATCAGACCCGGCTTCGCCATGGGCAGCATGATCTGGAAGAACGTACGCGAGTGCGAGGCGCCGTCGACGAAGGCCGCCTCCGCCACCGAGGTGGGCAGGGTGCGGAAGAACGCCGTGAGGAAGAAGACCGTGAACGGCAGCGAGTAGGCGATGTAGACCAGGATCAGGCCGTGGATCGTGTTCAGCAGCCCCATGTTGTTGACCACGTAGAACAGCGGGACCAGCGCGAGCATGATCGGGAAGCTCATGCCGCCGACGAACAGGTAGTAGACGAAGCGGTTGCCCGGGAAGTCGAAGCGGGCCAGCACGTACGCCGCCATGGAGCCGAGCACCAGGGTGCCGATCAATGAGCCGCCGACCACCAGGACGGTGTTCAGGAAGTAGTCGCTCATGTTGGCGTCGGTCCACGCCCGCGCCCAGTTGTCGAAGTGCAGCCTGTCGGGCAGGGACCAGGGCGAACCGAAGATGGAGCTGTCGTCCTTGAAGGACGTCATCACGGCCCACACCAGCGGCAGGACCACCATGATCGCCCAGATGACCAGGATGCCGTGGGAGAAGACGTTGAGGACGTTTCCCTCCCTCTTCCGCCCGGGGGACGGCACGGCCGGCGGCACGTCCACCTTGGTCACGCCGGCGCCGGACTCGGCCGGCAGCGGTGCGGGGGTCTCGGTCGTCTTCATCGCTTCAGTACTCCAGCCGCTCGCGACGGCCCAGCCTCATCACGATCGCCGCGAACGCGAGCGTGACGACGAGCAGGGCGACGCCGATGGTGGTGGCGTAGGCGGCCTGACCGTCCCGGAACGCCTTCTGGTACACGTACAGGACCATCACCGTGGTCGAGTAGTCGGGACCGCCCGGTCCGGTCGTCATGATCTGTACGACCGCGAACGACTCGGCGCCGAGGGCGAGGATGCCCATGTACACCCAGCCGGACTGCACGGTGTCCCACAGCAGCGGCAGGGTGACGCGGAAGAAGGTGGTGAAGCGGCTGGCGCCGTCCAGCAGCGCCGCCTCGTACAGCTCGGCCGGGATCGAGGCCATGCCCGCGGAGAACAGCACCACGAAGAAGCCGACCGTGGACCACGCGAGCACCGCCATCACGCACCACAGGGCGAGGCTCGGATCGCCCAGCCACAGCGGCTGCACGCCGTCGAGGCCGATGCCGCGCAGGAGCGAGTTGATCGCGCCGCTGTCCGGGTTGTAGGCGAAGGCGAACAGCAGCGCGACAATCGCGATGGACAGCACCTGCGGGAAGAAGTAGACGATCTTGTAGAAGGACGAGCCCCGGACCCCGGAGATCACGGGGCCGCCCCTTCTGCGTCGTCCGCCCACGTTGATCATGAAAGCGAGGAACAGCGCGAGCCCGATCGTCACCACCGGCAGCACCAGAGCGAACAGCAGACTGTGCTGGAGCGACTTCCAGAAGATGTCGTCGTCGAGCATCCTCTTGTAGTTGTCGAAGCCGACCATTTTGAATTCGGGGCTGAGGCCCGTCCAGTCCGTGAACGAGTAGTAGATGGACTGGATGAACGGCCACACCACGAAGAGCGCGTACAGTCCGAGGGGCAGTGCCAGAAACCCCACGATGAACCGGTACTTGCCGTGCTGCATCGCCACTCCGGTGCTGTCAGGGTGCTGGATTACTGGTGCTTGTAGTGCTTGATCGAGGTGTCCTTGGCCGCCTCGTCGGCAAAGCCCTGGATCTTCTTGATGGCCTCGGCCGGGGTGAGCCGTCCGGCCATCATCTCGCCGAGACCGGCCACACCGATCTTCTCCTTCTGCAACTGCACGTACCAGTCCTGCAGACGCGGATTCATCACGTTGGACCCCGCCTTGTCCAGCGCCGCCACGCCCGACTTCAGACCCGGCGTGAGGCTGATGCCGCTGGTGCCTCCGTTGTACGCGGTCAGCGACTTGACCTTGGCGGTGAAGTTCTTCGAGGACGCCTCGGAGAGCAGGATGCGCAGCTGCTCCATGCCGCCCTCGGCGTTCTTCGCCTTGGCCGGCACGATGAAGGGCTCACCACCGGAGGCCCAGATGGTGCCGAACGGCAGCTTGTCGGAGGAGTCCAGGCCGCTGGGGGCGGACACGGCGAGGTTGAAGTCGGCCGGGATGACGTTGGCCGACTCGTTCTCCACCCAGGAGCCGTTCGGGATGAACAGCGCCTCGCCCTTGGCCCAGGCGGTCTGGGACTGGATGTGGTCCAGGCCCGGCGTGCCCTTCAGGATGTAGCCCTTCTTGTACAGCTCGTAGTAGGCCTCGAAGCAGGCCTTGACCGCCGGGTGCTTCCAGGCGTTCGGCTCCAGGTTGTCGATGGCGTCGAGGACCTCTCGGCCGCCCACCTTGCCGATCATCGGGTAGAGCGAGAAGGGGATGTAGTACGGGTACTTGCCCGCGTACGTCCAGCCCGCCATGCCCTTCTTCTTGGCCTTCTGGCAGACCGCCAGCATCTCGTCCCAGGTCTGCGGGTACTCCGCGTCCAGCGAGTCGAGGGCCTTCTGCGAGTACCAGACGCCGTAGACCGTGTAGGCGTAGTACAGGATCCAGACCGGCTTGCCGTCGAACTGGCCCATCTCCACGATGCCCGGGCGCAGCGTGTCGCGGACCTTCTTGGCCGGGTCGTCGTACGACGGCGCGTCCAGCAGCGGGGTGAGGTCCGCCAGCTGGTTCTTGCCGACGAGCACACCCATGTCCATCTGCTCGGCCCCGGAGTTGTCGATGAGGTCCGGCGGATTGCCCTGGTTGAAACGGGGCTGCAGGGTGGACTGGATCTTCTGGGTGGCGGCGAACTTCACCTTGGCCTTGGGGAAGTCCTTCTCGTAGACCTTCACCGCGTCCTCGGCGTACTCCTTGCCGAAGCCGCCGTCGAAGAGGACGAACTCCATGCCCGCGGTGTCATTGACGCCGAGCGGGTTCTTCGCGGTCTTCTTGCCCGCTTTCGCCTTGTCCTGTCCGTCACCGCCGCCGCTCGCGCAGGCGGACAGCAGGCCCATTCCCGGGGCCGCGACCATGCCGAGCGCCGCGGACCGCTTGATCAGATCACGACGGCCCACACCTTCGGCATCGTGGTGCGCAGTGGATCCCATGCTCAAGTCCTCGCCTTCTCCAGGACTCAGGCGGTGAACCGGATCCTCCCCGGCACCGCTGTCGGGTAGTGCTGGGTCGTGCTGGAAACGCCGACAGGTATAGTCCACTTCCCGCCAACTGAGCAAGATCGAATGCAGGGTTCGCGTTGGGTCTTTTCCGAGTTGAGACCTCGCGGAAATATGAGGGCCCACGGAACGGCCCGCCGGAAAAAGTCGCGACATAACTCCCTGAATGCCACAGCCAACACCCTTGACATCCCGGGCCACTTGACCACCTACTGGTTCCTGCGCCCCGTAGCTGACAACGTTGTCCGGAGGGGGCGCAGGAGGGGAAACCGGTAGATGCAGCGGAGAACGCGGCACAGATGGGGTCCGGCGGCCGTCCTCACGGCCGCCTTTGTCATGGCCGTCGGCTCGCAGGGCGCGGCGGTCGCCCTGCCCGCCAAAGCCCCGGCGGCCGACCGGGAGTTCGCATCCTCGTTCGAGGCGGGCGACCCGGCGCCGGACTGGCTGAACACCGTCGACACCGGACGGGACGGCACCAAGCGCGCCTCGGGCGTCGACGGCGGCTACAGCACGGGTATTCCGGGCAATGTCACCGACCATGTCGCCGAAGTCCGCGCCAGCGGCGAGAACACGGGCGCCGGCGAGGTCAAGGAGAACCTCGTCGACGGCGAGCCCGGCACCAAGTGGCTGACCTTCGAGCCCACCGGCTGGGTGGAGTTCGATCTGGACAAACCCATCAAGATAACGACGTACGCGCTCACCTCGGCCAACGACTTCGGCGAGCGCGACCCCAAGGACTGGACCCTGAAGGGCTCCACCGACGGCAAGGACTGGAAGACGGTCGACACCCGCTCGGGCGAGGACTTCGCCGAGCGGTTCCAGACGAAGTCGTACGACCTCGCCGAGCCGGCCGAGTACCAGCACTTCCGGCTGGAGGTGACGAAGAACGCCGGCGCCCCGGACATCCTGCAGCTCGCCGATGTGCAGTTCTCCACCGGCAGCGGCGGCGGCCCGGTCCCGCAGGACATGCTGACGCTGGTCGACAAGGGCCCGAGCGGCTCGCCGACCGCCAAGGCGCGGGCCGGGTTCACCGGAACGCGTGCCCTGCGCTACGCCGGCCGGCACACGGCGGCCGGCCGGGCCTACTCGTACAACAAGGTCTTCGACGTGAACGTGAAGGTCGGCGGCGACACCCAGCTGTCGTACCGCATCTTCCCGTCGATGGCCGACGGCGACCGCGACTACGACGCCACGAACGTCTCCGTCGACCTGGCCTTCACCGACGGCACCTATCTGAGCGGCCTGGGCGCGCTGGACAGCCACGGCTTCCCGCTCACCCCGCGCGGGCAGGGCGCGTCGAAGGCCCTGTACGTCAACCAGTGGAACAACGTGGCCGCGCGGATCGGCTCGGTCGCGGCCGGCAGGACCGTCGACCGGATCCTGGTGGCGTACGACTCCCCCGACGGCCCGGCGAAGTTCCGCGGCTGGCTGGACGACGTGACCCTGAAGCCGGTGGCGCCCGAGAAGCCGAAGGCGCATCTGTCGGACTACGCGCTGACCACTCGCGGCACCAACTCCAGCGGCAGCTTCTCGCGCGGCAACAACTTCCCGGCGACGGCCCTGCCGCACGGCTTCAACTTCTGGACCCCGGTGACCAACGCGTCCTCGCTGAGCTGGCTGTACGAGTACGCACGGGCGAACAACGCGGACAACCTGCCGACGATCCAGGCGTTCAGCGCCAGTCATGAGCCGAGCCCCTGGATGGGCGACCGGCAGACCTTCCAGCTGATGCCGTCGGCCGCGTCCGGCACCCCGGACACCGGCCGCGAGGCGCGGGAGCTGCCCTTCCGGCACGAGAACGAGACAGCCCGGCCGTACTACTACGGCGTCCGGTTCGAGAACGGCCTCAAGGCGGAGATGGCCCCGACCGACCACGCTGCCGCCCTCCGCTTCACCTATCCCGGTGACGACGCGAGCGTGCTGTTCGACAACGTCACCGAGCAGGCCGGCCTCACGCTCGACAAGGAGCACGGGACCGTCACCGGTTACTCGGACGTGAAGTCGGGCCTGTCCACGGGCGCGACCCGGCTGTTCGTGTACGGCGAGTTCGACAAGCCGGTCACCGACGGCGGCTCCAGCGGGGTGAAGGGATTCCTGCGCTTCGACGCGGGCGCCGACCGCACCGTCACCCTGCGCCTGGCGACCTCGCTCATCAGCGTCGACCAGGCGAAGGACAACCTGCGCCAGGAGATCCCGGACGGCACCTCCTTCGACACGGTCAAGGAGCATGCCCAGCGGGTCTGGGACAAGCTGCTCGGCAAGGTCGAGGTGGAGGGCGCGACCCCGGACCAGCTGACCACGCTGTACTCCGGCCTGTACCGGCTGTACCTGTACCCCAACTCCGGCTTCGAGCGCGTCGACGGCAAGGACCGGTACGCCTCGCCGTTCTCCCCGATGCCGGGTCCGGACACCCCGACGCACACCGGCGCGAAGATCGTGGACGGCAAGGTGTACGTCAACAACGGCTTCTGGGACACCTACCGGACCACCTGGCCGGCGTACTCGTTCCTGACGCCGTCCCAGGCGGGCGAGATGGTCGACGGGTTCGTGCAGCAGTACAAGGACGGCGGCTGGACCTCCCGCTGGTCCTCCCCCGGCTACGCCGACCTGATGACCGGCACCTCCTCGGACGTGGCCTTCGCCGACGCCTACGTCAAGGGCGTGAAGTTCGACGCGAAGGCGGCGTACGACGCGGCCGTGAAGAACGCGACCGTCGTCCCGCCGATGTCGGGCGTGGGCCGCAAGGGCATGTCGACCTCGCCGTTCCTCGGCTACACCTCGACCGACACGCACGAGGGCCTGTCCTGGGCGATGGAGGGCTACGTCAACGACTACGGCATCGCGAAGATGGGCGAGGCGCTCTACAAGAAGACCGGCGAGAAGCGTTACCGGGAGGAGTCGGAGTACTTCCTCAACCGGGCCCGGGACTACGTGAACCTGTTCGACGCCAAGGCGGGCTTCTTCCAGGGCCGCGACGACAAGGGCGGCTGGCGCGTGGACTCCGCGAAGTACGACCCGCGCGTGTGGGGCTACGACTACACGGAGACCAACGGCTGGGGCTACGCCTTCACCGCCCCGCAGGACAGCCGGGGCCTGGCCAACCTGTACGGCGGCCGGCAGGGCCTCGCCGACAAGCTGGACGAGTACTTCGCCACCCCGGAGACGGCCTCCCCGGACTTCGTCGGCTCCTACGGCGGTGTCATCCACGAGATGACCGAGGCGCGGGACGTCCGGATGGGCATGTACGGCCACTCCAACCAGGTCGCGCACCACGTCATCTACATGTACGACGCGGCCGGCGAACCGTGGAAGGCGCAGGCGTACGTCCGCGAGGCACTCTCCCGGCTCTACACCGGCAGCGAGATCGGGCAGGGCTACCACGGCGACGAGGACAACGGCGAGCAGTCGGCCTGGTACCTCTTCTCCGCGCTCGGCTTCTACCCGCTCGTGATGGGCAGCGGCGAGTACTCCATCGGCTCCCCGCTGTTCAAGAAGGTCACCGTGCATCTGGAGAACGGCAGGGACCTGGTGGTGCGGGCGCCGGGGAACAGCGCGAAGAACGTCTACGTCCAGGGCGTCATGGTCAACGGCCGCCCCTGGAAGTCGACGTCGCTCCCCCACTCGCTGCTGTCCAAGGGCGGGGTGCTGGACTTCTTCATGGGCTCCAAGCCGTCGGCGTGGGGCACCGGGAAGGACGCGGCGCCGGTCTCGGTCACGCAGGACGACAAGGTGCCGACGCCCCGCGCGGACGTGCTGAAGGGTGACGGCCCGCTCTTCGACGACACCTCGGCGACGAGCGCGACGGTCACCTCGGCGGACCTGCCGGCCAAGGGCGACGCACGTCCGGTCCAGTACACGCTGACCTCGGGCGCCGACCGCACGAAGGCACCGACCGGCTGGACCCTGCAGGGCTCCGCCGACGGCACGACCTGGCAGACCCTGGACCACCGCTCCGGGGAAACGTTCACCTGGGACCGCCAGACGCGCGCCTTCACCATCGCCGCACCGGGCACCTACACGAAGTACCGCCTGGTCCTGGACGGCGAGTCGACCCTGGCGGAGGTGGAACTGCTGGGCTGACCGGCTGTGCGACAGCCGGCCCATGGAAGGGGGCCCGTTCACCGGCTCCTCACCCAGTGGGCCGGCTTCGTCGCGGGCGTGGAGGACGGCTACTGCCGGCGCGCCCGGTGTTCGACCGCTGGGGCGCCCGGTTCCGCGCCACCCGTCCCGTGGCCGGGCCACGACGAGGACGTCCTGTCGTGGCGCGGGCGCGTTCCCGCGACTGCCGGCGGCGGAACCCGGTGAGCCGCTGTACCGGGGCCGGCCCGACGGCTGGGACATGATGCCGTTCCCACGGCCGGACGGCGTGCGGATCGAGCGATGAGGAGGCGGCCCGCCCCGGGAGACCGGGTGCGGGCCGCTTCGGCGCGCTCGGGCTGCGCAGGCTCAGCCCGTCGCGAGGGTGAACACGTGCAGGTCCATGTTGCGCGGGAGCGTGACGGACTCGATCCGCTTGCCCGCCGGGGCCTGGTACGGCTTGGTGGCGAAGACGTACGTCGCCACCGGGTCCTTGTCCGCGCCGGCGACGTTGCGGTACGCGGTCTTGGCGACGACCTCGTTGCCGTACTGGACGGAGCCGCCACCGCCGCCCACGGTCCAGTCGGTGAACGACAGGTCGACGGTGTCGGTGGTGCCGTCGGTGTAGGTGACGGTCGCCTTGGTCTGCTGGTTGCCGTTGACGGCGCTGCCGATGAAGGACAAGGTGCCCGCGGGGCTCGTCAGCTGGATGGTCTGGCCGGACGCCGAGGCGTTGTCGGGACGGCCGGCGGGCGAGGCGGGCCAGGTGAAGGCGAGACCGCCGACCGTGGCCTGCTTGCCCGGGGTGAGGCCGGCCGCCGCGAGGGCCTGCCGGGAGTAGCTCCAGCCGCCGCCGTCGTAGTCGGCCTCGTCGTGGTCGCCGTCGTCGTCGGAGACGCCGGTGCTGTTGTAGGCGGCGAGCAGGGTGCCCGGGGCGGCCACGGTGAGCGCCACCGGCTGCTCGTAGGAGGAGTCGCCCGAGGTCACCGTGACCCGGACGTCGGCGAAGCCCTGCTGGGCGTCCCGGGCCGCCGTGAGGGTGATCTCCTGGGAGCCGTCGGTGACCGTGCCCTCGGCGGGCGTGGCCGTCACCCCGGCCGGGGTCTCCACCCGGAAGCGCACCTCGGGACCGGTGCCGCCGGTCAGCGACAGCGCGCGGACACCGATCTTCGTGCTGTCACCGGGGGCGAGGGTGGCCGTGGTGGGCCCGACGCCGATCTGGTACGGCTGCTCCCCCTCCCGGAAGGACGGCGGCGGACTGCTGGCGCCCCAGTCGCGGTCCGGGGTGGCGGACAGCGTGTAGTCGAGCCGGCCGCCGTCGCGGACGAAGGACGCGGGCAGCCACGGCCGGTCGCTGCTGCGGCCGTTCACCTTCAGGGAGCGGACGTACGGCGCGTCGGCCGCCGCTCCCGTGGCGCGGACGGAGATGTCGTTGCCGTGCGGCCGGTCGATCTCGATCCGTTCGAACAGCGGTGAGGCCAGCACCAGTTCGGCGCGGGACGGCACCTGCGGGTACATGCCGAGGGCGGAGAAGACGTACCAGGCGGACATCGCGCCGAGGTCGTCGTTGCCCGGGATGCCGCCGGGCTCGGTGGACCACAGCTGCCGCATCGCCGCGCGGACGGTCTCCTGCGTCTTGTAGGGGGCGCCGGCGTAGTCGTACAGGTAGGGGACGTTGATCGACGGCTCGTTGTCCAGTTCGGACTTGGTGCCGCCGTTGCCGGTGAAGGCCCAGCCGCCGTCGGCGTCGTGGAAGAAGTCGTCCAGCCGGGCGAGCGCCGCCTCCCGGCCGCCCAGCGCGGCGAAGAGGCCCGCCGGGTCGTGCGGGACCATCCAGGTGTACTGGGCGGCCGTGCCCTCGACGAAGCCGTTGCCGGTGTCCGGGGTGAAGCCGGTGACCCAGCTGCCGTCGGCCTTGCGGTTGGCGATGTAGCCGCCGTCCGGCGCGGCGGCGATGTTGAAGTTGTTCTGCCACCACTGGGCGCGGTGGGCGAAGGTGTCCGCCGTGCCCTCCTCCCCCGCCGCGCGCGCGAGTTGGGAGATGGCGAAGTCCGCGGTGGACATCTCCAGGGTCTCGGCGGCTCCGCCCCAGGCGTTGGACACGCTCGGCATGTAGTGCAGCTTGAGGTACTTGTCGAGGGAGGGGCGCTGGCCCGCCGACAGCACCGGCTTGCCGGCCGGGGACAGGTCCTGCGGTGTGGGGACGGTCGCCGCCCGCACGAGGGACTTCAGGGCGCCCTTGAGGTCGAAGTCCGTGCCGCCGAAGGCGCGGATGCCGGCGAGCGCGGCCGGCGAGGGGTCGCCGTTCATGACGTGGGTGCCGCTCGCGCCGTGCAGCCACCGGTCCCAGACGCCGTTGTTCTGCCGGGCCAGCTCGTACAGGGACTGCGCGATGTCCGAGCCCGTGCGCGGGTCGAGCAGCGTCAGCAGCTGCACCTGGTCGCGGTAGACGTCCCAGCCGGAGAAGGTGCCGTACTGGGCGTGCCGGCGACGGTCGACCGTGTGCACGCGGCCGTCGGCACCCCGGTACCTGCCGTCGGCGTCGCTGATGACGTTGGGATGCAGCAGGGCGTGGTAGAGCGCGGTGTAGAAGGTGGTCCGCTCGGCGTCCGTGCCGCCGCCGACCCGGACGGCCCCGAGCCGCTCCCGCCAGGCCCGCCGGGCGGCTTCTCGGACCGCGTCGAAGGACCGCCCCGGCGGATTCTCGGCGGCCAGGTTGGCCTCGGCCGCCTCCCGGCTGACGTAGGAGATGCCGACCTTGACGTTGACCGGGCCGTCGCCGGGCGCGAACCGCACATACCCGCCCGCGCCCTTCCCGGCGACCGGCCGCCCGCCGTGCGCGAAGCCGCCGGTGCCGCCGGACGCCTGGCGGGAGCCGGGGTCCAGCCGGTCGTCGTGCCAGGTGCCGGTGGTCTGGAAGGCGCGGTCGAAGCGGGCGGTGAAGTAGAGGGTGTAGTAGGCGCGTTGGCCTTCGGGGTCGAGGTAGCCGCAGAAGTTGCCGGAGGTGACCGAGCCGGAGATGGTCCGGGTGTCCGGGTCGATCGTGACCGTCGAGTCCTCCGAGCCCACCTCGGAGTTGGCGGTGCGCACGAGCAGGGAGGCGGGCTTGCCGGCCGGGTAGGTGAAGCGGGCCGAGCCGGTGCGCGCGGTGGCGGTGAGGTCGGCGGTGACGCCGGAGGCCAGGCCGACCTTGTAGTGGCCGGGCTCGGCGGCCTCGTCGGCGTGGCGGAAGTCGGAGGCGTAGACGGCGTCCTTGGTGTCGCTCGCCGGGGAGGAGGTGACCTCGCCGGCGTACGGGAAGAACGGGATGTCCCCGCTGCCGCCGGCGCAGCCGGTGCCGGACATGTGGGTGAGGCTGAAGCCGCGGATGCGGGTGGCGTCGTACTGGTAGCCACCGGGGGCGGCGGTTCGCGTGGCGTCGCCGCGCGTGTTCTCCGGGCTCCAGGAGAGCATGCCGAACGGCACGACGGCGCCCGGGAAGACGTCGCCGCCGTTCCTGGTGCCGATCAGCGGATCTACGTACGGGGTCGGGTCCTTGACGAGGCCGGGGGGAGCGGCGGTCGCCGCCAGGGCGGGAGTTGCGGTGCCTGCGGTCGCGAGGAGCGCGGCCAGCAGCAGGGACGTGGGTCTGAAACGCATGACGCGGCCCTTCCTCCTAACGGACGGGTCGCGCACCACAGGTCGCACAAGCCGCAGGGACAGTAACGTGCGCCACCGGTACCACGGAAGACCGCGTACGCGCCGGGAGGCGCACGCCCTCGTCACCCGGCCGGACGAGCCAAGTGTCTTGACATCGTTGTCGGTTGAGGCGGTAGAGTCATGTGCACGCCGATTGACAACGATGTCGTGCACTGTCTCGCCGCACAAGCCACGCGGTTCCAGGCCATTTCCCTCCGGACAGGCAGCCCACCCCCTCGCCTGTCCGGCTCGCGGACCCGGCGCCTATGCCACCGGGTCCGCCCAGAGCGACCCGACCGAGCGTGAGGGCGAAGCCGGGAGCGGGGAACCCGACGGAGAGACACGTCGGAGTTCCGCTGTCGGGAGGTCTCCCGTGGCACGGCTGCTGATCGACGGCGACGACCTCGTGGTGCGGCTGTCCTGGAGCGAGCGGCTCCGGGCGCGGCGCGGGGAGGTCCGGCTGCCGGACGCGGTGATCAAGGACGCGCGGATCGAGCCCGACTGGTGGCGCGCGCTGCGGGGGGTGCCGGAGCGCGGCCGGCAACGGCCCGCCCGCCCTCTGGGCGAGTGGCGGCATCCGGGCGGACGGGACTTCGTCGCGCTGCGAAGTGGGTACCCGGCCGTTCTCGTCGACCTGTGGCCCACCCCCTCCACCGCTCCTCTCTCACGGGTCGCGGTCTCGGTGCCGCCCGAGGAGGCCGGCGAGCTGCTCGGGGTCCTGCGGCGACGGAGGGTGCCGGAGCGGCCGGCTCCGGCTCCGGCGGCCGACCACACTTGACATGGGTCCACTCAAGTTTTATTCCGATTGATAGGCAATTCGGTTCGAACGCGCAGTTCGCGGTGGGTGAGGAGGTGACCCGCACGGTGGAGCCGGACCTGTACGCGGTGCTCGGTGTGGCGCCCTCCGCCACGGCCGAGGTGATCGCCTCCGCCTTCCGCCGCAGGGCGTGGGAACTGCGGCCGGACACCCGGGTGGACGCGGTCACCGCGGCCCGGTTCGACGAGGTGCGCGCGGCGTACGAGACGCTCCGGGACCCGGTACGGCGCGCGGCCTACGACCGGGCGTACGAGCGGTCGTCCCGGCGGCACCGCGCCCCGTCCGGCGCCGCCGCGACGGGCCCGCTGTCCCGCCTCCGGTACCTCTTCGTGCCGGGCGGCACGGCTCCCGAGCCGCCGCTGCGCGCGGGACCGGTGCACTGGGAACCCGGTGAGCGGCCGTAGGGCACACGGGCCGAAGAGGAAGAGGGAGCACGCAGATGGCGCGTCCGGTCGGAATCGATCTCGGTACGACGAACTCGGTGGTCTCCGTCCTGGAGGGCGGCGAGCCCACCGTCATCACCAATACGGAAGGCGCACGGACCACGCCGTCGGTCGTCGCGTTCGCCAAGAACGGCGAGGTGCTGGTCGGCGAGGTCGCCAAGCGGCAGGCCGTGACGAACGTGGAACGCACCGCGCGCTCGGTCAAGCGGCACGTGGGGGACCACGCGTGGCGGTTCCCCGACCAGGGGGACATCGACGGCAAGCGGTACACCGCGCAGGAGATCTCCGCGCGCGTGCTGCAGAAGCTGAAGCGGGACGCGGAGGCGTACCTCGGCGAGGACGTCACCGACGCGGTGATCACCGTGCCCGCGTACTTCGACGACGCCCAGCGTCAGGCCACCAAGGAAGCCGGTGAGATCGCGGGCCTGAACGTCCTGCGGATCATCAACGAGCCGACGGCGGCGGCACTGGCGTACGGGCTGGACAAGGGCGACGAGCAGACGGTCCTCGTCTTCGACCTGGGCGGCGGCACCTTCGACGTGTCGCTGCTGGAGATGGGCGAGGGCGTCATCGAGGTGAAGGCCACCAACGGCGACACGCACCTCGGCGGCGACGACTGGGACCAGCGGGTCGTCGACCACCTGGTCACACAGTTCAAGAACAACTACGGCGTCGACCTGGCCAAGGACAAGATGGCCGTGCAGCGGCTGCGGGAGGCGGCGGAGCGGGCCAAGATCGAGCTGTCGTCGTCCAGCGAGACCTCGATCAACCTGCCGTACATCACCGCGTCCGCAGAGGGTCCGCTGCACCTGGACGAGAAGCTGACGCGCGCGCAGTTCCAGCAGCTGACCGCCGATCTGCTGGAGCGCTGCAAGGCGCCGTTCCACAACGCGATCAAGGACGCCGGGATCAAGGTGTCCGACATCGACCATGTCGTCCTGGTGGGCGGCTCGACGCGGATGCCGGCCGTCACCGAGCTGGTGAAGGAGCTGACCGGCAAGGAGCCGCACAAGGGCGTGAACCCGGACGAGGTGGTGGCCGTCGGCGCGAGCCTGCAGGCCGGTGTGCTCAAGGGCGAGGTCAAGGACGTCCTGCTGCTCGACGTCACCCCGCTGTCCCTCGGCATCGAGACCAAGGGCGGCATCATGACCAAGCTCATCGAGCGGAACACGACGATCCCGACCCGGCGTGCGGAGATCTTCACGACGGCCGAGGACAACCAGCCCTCGGTGACCGTGCAGGTCTACCAGGGCGAGCGGGAGATCGCCGCGTACAACAAGAAGCTCGGCATGTTCGAGCTGACCGGCATCGCGCCCGCTCCGCGCGGGGTCCCGCAGATCGAGGTGGCCTTCGACATCGACGCCAACGGCATCATGCACGTCTCGGCCAAGGACCTCGGCACCGGCAAGGAGCAGAAGATGACGGTGACCGGCGGTTCGGCGCTGCCCCGCGACGACATCGACCGGATGGTCCGGGAGGCGGAGCAGCACGCGGAGGAGGACCGCAAGCGGCGGGAGGCCGCGGAGACGCGGAACCAGGCCGAGCAACTCGTCTACTCCACCGAGAAGCTGATCAAGGACAACGGTGACAAGATCCCGGCCGACGCCAAGTCCGAGACGGAGACGGCGCTGGCCGAGCTGAAGGAGACGCTGAAGTCCGAGGACACGGCGGCGATCCGGCAGGCCCTGGACCGTGCCGCGCAGGCCGCGCAGAAGATCGGAACGGCGCTGTACGAGCGGTCGCGGAGCGAGCAGGCCGGGCAGACCGGGCAGGCAGGCCAGGCCGGCCAGGCCGGTGCCGGCGGTACGGCGGGCTCCGGCGGGGACGACGAGGTGGTGGACGCCGAGATCGTCGACGACGACAAGCCGGAGGCGGGCTGACGATGGACGGGGCGCGGACGCGAAGCTCGGACGAGGTGGAGCGCCTGCTGCGGGAGCGCACCGCCGACCTCCAGCGGGTGAAGGCGGAGTACGACAACTACCGCAAGCGGGTGCGGCGGGACCGCATGGCCGTGCGGGAGATCGCCGTCGCCAACGTGCTGACGGCCCTCCTGCCGGTGGTCGACGCCGTGGACCGGGCGTGCGCGCACGAGCCGCTGACCCCCGGCCTGAAGGACATCGCCGACACGCTGCGGACCCAGCTGGGCTCGCTGGGGCTGCAGGCGTTCGGGGAGGAGGGCGAGCCGTTCGACCCGGCGTGCCACGAGGCGATCGTCCACCATACGGCGCCGGGCGCGGAGCGGCTGGTCTGCACGGAGATCCTGCGCCCCGGCTACCGCATCGGCAACCGCCTGCTGCGCCCCGCCCACGTGACGGTGACAGGGCCGCCGTGAACTCCGGGGGGCGGGGCCGGGACGACCGACACACGTGACGGTGAGCGGGTGGCGATGACCTCGGGGGCAGGGGCGGGGCGACCGACACGCGTCACGGTGAGCGGGCGGCGGTGACCCCGGGGCAGGGCCGGGACGACCGACACGCATCACGGTGAGCGGGCGGCGGTGACCCCGCGGGCGGGGGCGGGGCGACCGGCCACGGGCCCGCCGTAGCCACCCGCCCACGGAGCCCGGTCCCGCTGACAGGCCGGAGGCCCCCCGTGTCCATCTCGTGGACGGACCATAGCCACCCGGCGGAACGCGGTGCTACAAATGCCGCATGTCGGACGCATCTGGCCGATTCGCGCGTCTCTCATGGCGCACCGTGATCGGCAAGAGCCCCCGTAGCGTCGCTGGACAGGTCTTCCTGCTCCAGGTGGCGCTGGTGGTGCTGCTCGTGCTCTGCGCCGTCGTCGCTCTCGTGCTCCAGTCGAAGCGGGACACCGGCACCGAGGCCACGCGCCGGTCCATAGCCGTCGCGCAGACCTTCGCCCACGCCCCGGGCCTGCTGCGCGCCCTGGAGAGCCCTGACCCGTCCCGTGTCCTCCAGCCGCTGACCGAGGCGGGACGCAGATCGGCGGGCGTGGACTTCATCGTGGTCATGGACACCCACGGCATCCGCTACACCCATCCCCTGCCCAGCCGGATCGGCAAGCGGTTCGTGGGCACCATAGAGCCGTCGCTGGCCGGGAAGGTCTACACCGAGAGCGTCCACGGTCCGCTGGGCCACGAGGTCCAGGCCACCGTGCCCGTGGGCGACGCCCACGGCAGGGTGGTCGCGCTCGTCTCCGCCGGGCTGAAGGTCAAGCACGTCACGAGCGAGCTGAACCGGCAGCTGCCGATCATCCTGGCCGCCGGGGGCGGCGCGCTCGTGGTGACGACCGGCGGCACGGCCCTGGTGGGCCGCAGGCTGCGGCGGCAGACCCACGGCCTGGGGCCGGACGAGATGACCCGCATGTACGAGCACCACGACGCGGTCCTGCACTCGGTGCGGGAGGGCGTCCTCATCGTCGGTGCCGACGGCCGGCTGCTGCTCGCCAATGACGAGGCCCGGCGCCTGCTGGACCTGCCCCCCGACGCCGAGGGCCGCACGGTGCGGGAGCTGCCGGGACTCGACCCGGCGACGGTGGAGCTGCTCGCTTCGGGGCGCGAGGCCAGCGACGAGGTGCACTTCGCCAAGGGGCGTCTGCTGGCGGTCAACCAGCGGCCGACGCAGTACGCGGGCGGTCCCCGGAGCACCGTCGTGACGCTCCGCGACTCCACCGAGCTGCAGGCGGTGTCCGGCCGGGCCGAGGCCGCCCGTGAGCGGCTGGAGCTGCTGTACGACGCGGGGCTGTGCATAGGCAGCACCCTGGATGTGGTCCGTACGGCCGACGAGCTGGCGCGGGTCGCCGTCCCCCGGTTCGCCGACTTCGTCACCGTGGACCTGGCCGACGCCGTCCTGCACGGGGAGGAACCGGCGCCGACGGCGCAGGACATCCGCCGGGTCGCCGTGAGCGGCATCCAGGACGATCATCCCCTCTACGAGCTGGGCCGGCTGATCGACTTCCTGCCCTGCACCCCGCAGGCGCGCGGCTACGGCGCCGGACGCTCGGAGCTGGTGACCGACCTGTCGCAGGCCGAGGGCTGGAAGGCGCAGGACCCCGAGCGGACCCGGCGGATCCTGGACTACGGCATCCACTCGCTCATCGCCGCTCCCATCCAGGCGCGCGGTGTCGTCCTGGGCATGGCGAACTTCTGGCGGGCCAAGCGGGAGCCCTTCGACGCGGAGGAGCTGACCTTGGCGGAGGAGCTGGTGGCCCGCGCGGCGGTCAGCATCGACAACGCCCGCCGATACACCCGCGAGCACGCCCTCGCGGTCACCCTGCAGCGCAGTCTGCTGCCCCGGGCCCTGCCCGAGCAGAGCGCCCTCGACGTCGGCTACCGCTATCTGCCGGCGCAGTCCGGGGTGAGCGGGGACTGGTTCGACGTGATCCCGCTGCCGGGCAGCCGGGTGGCGCTGGCCGTCGGTGACGTGGTGGGGCACGGTCTGCACGCCGCCGCGACGATGGGCCGGCTGCGGACCGCGGTGCACAACTTCTCCACGCTCGACCTGCCGCCCGACGAGCTGCTCCAGCACCTGGACGACCTGGTGGGCCGCCTCGACCAGGACGAGCCCTGTCCGGAGACGCCCGGCGAGATCGTCGGCGCCACCTGCCTGTACGCGATCTACGACCCGGTGACGCGCCGCTGTGTGATGGCCCGGGCCGGGCATCTCGCGCCCGCGCTGGTCCATCCCGACGGCAGCGTCACCTTCCCCGATGTGCCGGCCGGGCCGCCGCTGGGCCTGGGCGGCCTGCCGTTCCAGACGGCCGAGCTGGAGCTGGCCGAGGGCAGCCAGCTCGTCCTGTACACCGACGGTCTGATCGAGGACCGCAGGCGCGACCTGGACGAGGGCATGGAGCTGCTGCGCCGGGCCCTTGCGGGTCACCCCGGCCGGTCGCCGGAGGAGAGCTGCCAGGCGGTGCTGGAGCAGCTGCTGCCCGAGCGTCCCGGTGACGATGTCGCCCTGCTCGTGGCCCGCACCCGGGCCATGCCGGCCGACCGGGTCGCCGACTGGGACGTGCCGCGCGACCCTGCCGCCGTGTCGGGGATGCGCGGGGCGGTCTCGGCCAAGCTGGCCGAGTGGGGGCTGTCCGAGCTGGGCTTCGGGATGGAGCTGGTGCTGAGTGAGTTGATCACCAACGCCATCCGGTACGGCTCCGACCCGATCCATGTGCGCCTCATCCATGACCGCACGCTGATCTGCGAGGTGGCCGACGGCAGCAGCACCTCACCGCATCTGCGGTACGCGGCGACGACCGACGAGGGCGGCCGGGGTCTGTTCCTGGTCTCGCAGCTGGCCGAGCGCTGGGGCACCCGGTACACGCCCCAGGGCAAGGTGATCTGGGCGGAGCTGGCGGCGCCGGATCTCACGCAGGTGTTCGGGGACTTCGCGGACCTGGAAGACCTCGGGGACCTCGGGGACTGACGGTGCGCGCGGAGCCCTGCGGGGCGGCCTGCGGCCGGTGCGCTGTGCACGGGATGCCGGGGCCGTCGCCACGGGCACGGACCGTGTGGCCGCCCACCGTGCCCTTCCAGGGTGACGGTGCCGGTCGTACCGGGCGGGGTGTGCACGCGGGCGTCGTGCCCCGCGGGCCGGTCGGGGGGCGCTGCCCGGGCCTGTCCGCCGCCCGGCGCGCGTACGGCGAAGGGCCGTACCCCCGGCACCGGGGATACGGCCCTGAACAGCTGTGCCGTGCCGTACCGCTTACTTGCGGATCAGGCTGCGCAGCACGTACTGCATGATGCCGCCGTTGCGGTAGTAGTCGGCCTCACCGGGGGTGTCGATGCGGACGACCGCGTCGAACTCGACACCGGTGTCGGTGGTGACCTTGACCGTGCGCGGCGTGCGGCCCTCGTTCAGCTCGGTGACGCCGGAGATGGAGAAGGTCTCCTCACCGGTCAGGCCGAGGGACTGGGCCGAGGCGCCCTCCGGGAACTGGAGCGGGAGCACGCCCATGCCGATGAGGTTCGAGCGGTGGATGCGCTCGTACGACTCGGCGATGACGGCCTTGACCCCGAGCAGCGCGGTGCCCTTGGCCGCCCAGTCGCGGGACGAGCCGGAGCCGTACTCCTTGCCGGCCAGGACGACCAGCGGGATGCCGGCGGCCTGGTAGTTCTGCGAGGCGTCGTAGATGAAGGAGACCGGGGCGCCCTCCTGCGTGAAGTCGCGGGTGTAGCCGCCCTCGGTGCCCGGCGCGATCTGGTTGCGCAGGCGGATGTTGGCGAACGTACCGCGGATCATGACCTCGTGGTTGCCGCGGCGGGAGCCGTAGCTGTTGAAGTCGCGGCGCTCGACGCCGTGCTCCGTCAGGTACTTGCCGGCCGGGGTGTCGGCCTTGATGGCACCGGCCGGGGAGATGTGGTCGGTGGTGACCGAGTCGCCCAGCTTGGCGAGGACGCGGGCGCCGGCGATGTCCTCGACCGGGGCCGGCTCCATGCCCATGCCCTCGAAGTACGGGGGCTTGCGGACGTAGGTGGACTGCGGGTCCCACTCGAAGGTGTTGCCCGTCGGGACCGGCAGCGACTGCCACTGGGCGTCGCCGGCGAAGACGTCCTCGTAGGACTTGGCGAACATGTCCTCGCCGATGGCGTTGGCGACGACGTCGTTGACCTCGGCCTCGCTCGGCCAGATGTCCCTCAGGTAGACCGGGTTGCCGTCCTGGTCGGTGCCGAGGGCGTCCCGGGTGATGTCCACCTTCATGGAGCCCGCGATGGCGTACGCGACGACCAGCGGCGGGGACGCCAGGTAGTTCATCTTGACGTCGGGGTTGATGCGGCCCTCGAAGTTCCGGTTGCCGGAGAGGACCGAGGTGACGGCGAGGTCGTGGTCGTTGACGGCCTTGGAGACCTCCTCCGGAAGCGGGCCGGAGTTGCCGATGCAGGTGGTGCAGCCGTAGCCGACGAGGTTGAAGCCCAGCTTGTCCAGGTACGGGGTGAGGCCGGCCTTCTCGAAGTAGTCGGTGACGACCTTCGAACCCGGGGCGAGGGTGGACTTGACCCACGGCTTGCGGGTGAGGCCCTTCTCGACGGCCTTCTTGGCGACCAGGGCGGCGCCGATCATGACGTACGGGTTGGAGGTGTTGGTGCAGGAGGTGATGGCCGCGACCGTCACCGCACCGTGGTCCAGCTCGTAGGTCGTGCCGTCGGGGGCGGTGACCGGGACCGGGTTGCTCGGCGCGCCGTTCGGGGCGACGGCCGGCGCGTCGGAGGCCGGGAAGGACTCCTGGCCCGCCTCGTCCACGCTGTCCACGTAGTTGCGGACGTCCTGCTTGAACTGCTCGGCGGCGTTCGCGAGGACGATGCGGTCCTGCGGGCGCTTCGGGCCGGCGATGGACGGGACGACGGTGGAGAGGTCCAGCTCCAGCTTCTCGGAGAAGTCCGGCTCGGCGGCCGGGTCCAGCCAGAGGCCCTGCTCCTTGGCGTAGGCCTCCACCAGGGCGACCTGCTGCTGGGAGCGGCCGGTCAGGCGCAGGTAGTTCAGGGTCTCGTCGTCGATCGGGAAGATCGCGGCGGTGGAGCCGAACTCCGGCGACATGTTGCCGATGGTGGCGCGGTTGGCGAGCGAGGTGGCGGCCACGCCCTCGCCGTAGAACTCGACGAACTTGCCGACGACGCCGTGCTTGCGCAGCATCTCGGTGATGGTGAGCACGAGGTCGGTGGCGGTGGTGCCGGGCTGCAGCTCACCGGTGAGCTTGAAGCCGACGACGCGCGGGATCAGCATGGAGACCGGCTGGCCGAGCATGGCGGCCTCGGCCTCGATGCCGCCGACGCCCCAGCCGAGGACGCCGAGGCCGTTGACCATGGTGGTGTGCGAGTCGGTGCCGACCAGGGTGTCCGGGTAGGCCTTGCCGTCGCGGACCATGACGACACGGGCCAGGTGCTCGATGTTCACCTGGTGGACGATGCCGGTGCCCGGCGGGACGACCTTGAACTCGTCGAAGGCGGTCTGGCCCCAGCGCAGGAACTGGTAGCGCTCCTTGTTGCGGCCGTACTCCAGCTCGACGTTCTGCTTGAAGGCGTCGTTCGTGCCGAACTTGTCGGCGATGACGGAGTGGTCGATGACCAGCTCGGCCGGCGCCAGCGGGTTGATCTTGGCCGGGTCGCCGCCCAGCTCCTTGACGGCCTCACGCATCGTGGCGAGGTCCACGACACAGGGCACGCCGGTGAAGTCCTGCATGATCACGCGGGCCGGCGTGAACTGGATCTCCTGGGAGGGCTGGGCCTGGGAGTCCCAGGTGCCGAGGGCGCGGATGTGGTCGGCGGTGATGTTCGCGCCGTCCTCCGTGCGGAGCAGGTTCTCCAGCAGGACCTTGAGGCTGTACGGCAGGCGGGCCGAGCCCTCCACCTTGTCCAGCCGGAAGATCTCGTACGACTCGTCGCCCACCTGCAGCGTGCTGCGGGCGTCGAAGCTGTTCGCCGACACGACAGTCTCCTTCATTGATGTGCGCGTACCACCGTCAATCGTGCCGCCACGCCGGCTTGGCCGAACCAGTGAGGTGAGGCTAAGTTAGGCTTGCCTTACTGGAGTGGCGGCTACGGTGCGCCTCGGCAGATATCTCGATGTCGAGATAACTCTAGTACATGGGCGCGGCTCGGTCATGCCCGACCCGGCCCCGGGACGCCCGCACGTCGCGCGTCGCGCCCGCAGCCGCGGACCCTCCCGGCCGGCGAGGCCCCGCCGACCGGGGCGCACCGCCCCTTCTCGCTCCCCAGGCGCACCGCCCGGCGACCGCGATCCGGCACCGCACGGCCGCCGCCTCCGCGCGAGGCCGCGCCGTACGGTCCACAACGAGCCCGCACCGAGCCCTTCCCCACTCCGTCCGATGTCATATGACATCGACGGATTTGCCCGACCTTTCCGGTCACGCAGCGTGCCTTCCTCCGACCGGTCCTGACGGTCCGTCACCGGCATCACCCGAATGGACCCCCTGACGGGCGCCATCTCATATCTGAGATAGCCTCAAGCTCATGTCAGACGACTACCTCGTACGCATCGGCAAGCTCATCCGTGACGCCCGGCAACACCGGGGCTGGACACAGGCGCAGCTCGCGGAGGCGCTCGGAACCAGCCAGAGCGCGGTCAACCGCATCGAGCGCGGCAACCAGAACATCAGCCTTGAGATGATCGCCCGAATCGGTGAAGCCCTGGACAGCGAGATCGTGTCGCTGGGCTACGCGGGACCGATGCATCTGCGCGTGGTCGGCGGTCGCCGTCTGTCCGGCGCCATCGACGTCAAGACCAGCAAGAACGCGTGCGTGGCGCTGCTGTGCGCCTCGCTGCTGAACAAGGGGCGCACGGTGCTGCGCCGGGTGGCGCGGATCGAGGAGGTGTACCGCCTGCTGGAGGTGCTCAACTCCATCGGCGTGCGCACCCGCTGGATCAACGACGGTGTCGACCTCGAACTCGTCCCGCCCGCCGAGCTGGAGATGGGCGCGATCGACGCCGAAGCCGCCGTCCGCACCCGCTCGATCATCATGTTCTTCGGCCCGCTGCTGCACCGCATGGACCACTTCAAACTGCCGTACGCCGGCGGCTGCGACCTCGGCACGCGGACCATCGAGCCGCACATGATCGCGCTGCGCCGGTTCGGCCTGGACATCGCGGCCACCGAGGGCCAGTACCACGCGCAGGTCGACCGCGCGGTCCGCCCCGACCGGCCGATCGTGCTGACCGAGCGCGGCGACACCGTGACCGAGAACGCGCTGCTGGCCGCCGCCCGGCACGACGGCGTCACGGTCATCCGCAACGCCTCCTCCAACTACATGGTCCAGGACCTGTGTTTCTTCCTGGAGGCGCTGGGCGTCAGGGTGGAGGGCATCGGCACCACGACGCTCACCGTGCACGGCGTGCCGGACATCGACGTCGACGTCGACTACTCCCCCTCCGAGGACCCGGTCGAGGCGATGAGCCTGCTGGCCGCCGCCGTGGTCACCGAGTCGGAGCTGACGGTGCGCCGGGTGCCCATCGAGTTCCTGGAGATCGAGCTGGCGGTCCTGGAGGAGATGGGCCTCGACCACGACCGGTCGCCGGAGTACTTCGCGGACAACGGCCGCACCCGCCTGGTCGACCTCACGGTCCGCCCCTCCAAGCTGGAGGCGCCGATCGACAAGATCCACCCGATGCCGTTCCCCGGACTGAACATCGACAACGTCCCGTTCTTCGCGGCCATCGCCGCGTCGGCGCAGGGTCAGACCCTCATCCACGACTGGGTGTACGACAACCGGGCGATCTACCTCACCGACCTCAACCGCCTCGGCGGACGGCTCCAGCTGCTGGACCCGCACCGGGTGCTGGTCGAGGGCCCGACCCGCTGGCGCGCCGCCGAGATGATGTGCCCGCCGGCCCTGCGTCCCGCGGTGGTCGTGCTGTTGGCGATGATGGCGGCCGAGGGCACGTCGGTGCTGCGCAACGTGTACGTCATCAACCGCGGCTACGAGGACCTGGCCGAGCGCCTGAACTCGATCGGGGCGCAGATCGAGATTTTCCGGGACATCTGAGGGCCGTCGGAAACAGCGCCGTCATCCCCTTCCTGACTCGCGTGCAGGCGAGGCGGGCGGGGGTGTGGCGGCGCCACCCACCCGAGGCGGCGTGGGCACGCCTGCCTAGCAGGTCCACCTTGATGCCTCCGGCGTTCACGCGCACGCGCCAAGCGCTGCTGGGCGGCTTTGGCGGCACGGCGCGCGGCGAAACCAGGGAGGGTTCAATCCCTCACGGGGACCGCCGCCCCCTGGCTCGCCGACCCAGGGTGAGATTCGGCGACTCACGCCATTCGCCTCCTGGATGACCGAAGCGGCCATCAGCGTGCGAGGCTTCGAGCCACATAGGTCATGTGCTGAACGCTCCCCACGCGATTCCAGACGGTGTGGTTGCCCGTGCTGGTCATGCCCAGGCTCCGGTCTCGCAGCCACCGCTCCCCTGCGGTTGCCCCTGGGCCTCGGAAGTCCGTGAGGCGGGTGAGGCATCGTGCGGCCTCCCGGTTGCTGTCGTCGTACTGCGTACCGTGCGGCACCTTCGACAAGTGGTAGGAGCGGGCGGTCGTGTACCGGAGGACACCCCATGGCGGGCCCCCGTTGCGAGCGGGCGGAACCTGTGCGGCATAGGTGGCGGGATGGACGCTGTAGTCGCCGTACGTCAGTCGGGAAAGATAGGTACGGCCGCTGTGCTGGATCTCCTCCCAGGTCTCCCAGTCCGAGCGCGCCGCCTCGTACAGGACACCTTCCCGGAAGTCGGATGGCGGATCGGGAAAGCCACCGGCCATGACAGTCACTGTGCGCCATGAGATGAGCGGGACGAGGGCGTCCAGGGCGCGCAGCGCCTCCTTTGCGGCATCGGGACGGTCCGGCAGGACGGTGCAGAGGTCGATGAGCAGGTCGACGGGGCAACTCGGCGGAAGTAGATCCAGCAGTCCGAGGATTTCCGACATCGTGCCGTCGTTCCAGGCGGCGGGAATCCGCACACGCATGCCAAGTCCGTCCTGGCGTCGTCGTGCCACAGCGAGGGCCAGCGACTGCTGTGCTCCTGGGCGGCCCGGTCCCGTGACGGGCCACAGGTTGCGGTGGTCCCACCAGCCGGGAGTGAGCGCGTCGGACAGAATGCCGGCTTCGACGTCGTCGGCGAACGGCGCATCAAGCCAGCCGGAGCCATGGCGGTGTGCGGTGGCGATGTCACCAGCCTCCTTCCTGATCCGCTGGGTCAGCGGCCTCGGCAGGAAGCCGGGACGAGGTGGCAGTGTCCACAGCGGAGCGGTCCGGCGTCGTATGTCCGGCGACAACGCCCGGTAGGCGGACACGGCATGCGGCCGAGTCGGCAGCACGGGAACGTACAGCGGTACGGACATGGGCGTCCCCCTCGGCACTGCCCGTGCACGGTTTCAGTCACGTTCCTTCAGGGTGAAACCATCGAGGAGGCCCGAAAAGGGCGCCAATCAGTCAACTCTCGCCTTTACCGCTTCGAACCTGCCTCCCGACCGGCTCGGAAGGAGGTTCGGCACGCGCCTCGGGCGTCTGCTCGCGGCTGACACGGTCCGCATCCAGTACCGCCGGCGTGCGGGGAGCGTTCTTCGTGTTGACATCGTCAACAGAAAGATGTGATGCTCATCAACAGGTGAAGGTATACGCTCTCTACGCAATGTACCCACCTTGTGTGCGACGGGTGAAGCGGGGAGGGCCAGTGGGCCAGGAGACGGTCGACGGACGGTTCCGGATCACCGGGGTCCTGGGGCGCGGGAACATGGGCGAGGTGCACCGGGCCCAGGATCTTCAGGCCGCCCCGGACTCCCCTCACCAGGAGGTCGCGGTCAAAACCGTGCTGCGTGCCCGGACCGGAGTCGCCGTCGACGCATCGGGGGCGAGCAAGGAAATCGACCGGTTCCGCCGCGAAGTGCGGATCATGCGCATGCTCTCGCAGGGCCACCCCAACCTCACCCTGCTGATCGACGGTGGCGTGGACCGGACAGCAGGCGGCAGTGGCCTGCCCTACCTGGCCATGGAGCTGCTGGACGGCCATCCGCTCGCGGACCTCATCGACGAAGAGCCTCAGCTGCCCGTCTCCTGGGTCGCGGCCATTGGGGCGCAGATCGCCGCGGGACTCGCCGCGGCGCACACCGCCGGGGTCGTCCACCGCGACCTGAAGCCGGCCAATGCGATGCTGACCCGCGACGGCACCGTCAAAATCCTCGACTTCGGCATGGGCTCCGTCGTCGACGATCCCGACCAGACGCGGCTGACCAGCACAGGGGTCAGCGTCGGCACGGCCCGGTACATGGCACCCGAACAGTTCCGCGCCGAGCGGGTCTCGGCACCGGCCGACCTCTACGCGCTCGGCTGCATCCTGTACGAGCTGCTGATAGGACGGCCGCCCTTCTCCGCCAGAACCCCCTACGAGCTCTCCGAGCAGCACCAGCACGAGAAGCCGCCGCGGCTCACCCTGGTGCGTCCGGACCTGCCCGCCGAGCTGGTCCGGCTGGTGGAACGCCTCTTGGAGAAGGAGGCCGAAAACCGGCCCGAGAACGCAGCCCTGGTCCGTGAGGCGCTGGTCCCGCTCGCGCTCGCACCGGACGACACGGCCGCCCTCCTGGCGCCGCACTGGGAGGTGATGGACCCCGTGGCACGGCTGCGCGCCCTGCTCCCAGAGCCTGCCCCCGCCACCCCCGCCCCCGCGCCGCGCAGGGAGCCGCGCCTGCCCGAAGCGATGGACGTCTTCGGCATCCATGCCGACCTGATCAGCGAGTACGAGGACTTCACCAAGAGCGCGACGGTGATCCGGGACGCCCGCATCTCCGGCTTCGTCGAGGACGACCTGCGGGCGAAGTCGCAGTGGCCCGACCCGTGGCTGTCACTGAACCCGTTCTTCGCCGACGGCGGCCAGGTCACCGACCTCGTGCGGGACGGAGTGCTGCACCCGAAGTGCGCGGAGATCTTCCAGGCCGGCAAGAAGGAGACGTCGCCGCGCCCCGACGGCCGCCCGCTGACCTTCCACCTGCACCAGCGGCAGGCGATCGAGGCCGCGCAGGCGGGAGACTCCTACGTGCTCACCACGGGCACCGGTTCGGGCAAATCGCTGTCGTACATCGTCCCGATCGTCGACCACGTGCTGAAGGAGCGTCAGGCGGCGGGTCCGGACGCCGGCGGCCGGGTGCGCGCGATCGTCGTCTACCCGATGAACGCGCTGGCCAACTCGCAGCTCGGAGAGCTGGAGAAGTATCTGCGCCACGGTTTCGGGAAGGGTCGCGAGCCGGTCACCTTCGCCCGCTACACCGGCCAGGAGTCCGACGAGGACCGGCGGCAGCTGCGCAAGAACCCGCCGGACATCCTGCTGACCAACTACGTGATGCTGGAGCTGATGCTGACCCGGCCGGACGACCGGTCCAGCCTGATCCGCATGGCCGAGGGGTTGCAGTTCCTCGTCTTCGACGAGCTGCACACCTACCGGGGCCGGCAGGGCGCGGACGTGGCGTTCCTGATCCGCCGGGTGCGTGAGGCCTGCCGCGCGTCCGCGACCCTCCAGTGCATCGGCACCTCGGCGACCATGTCCACCGAGGGATCGTGGGAGGACCAGCAGCGCGAGGTGGCCAAGGTCGCCGGCCGGCTTTTCGGTACGACGGTGCTGCCGAAGCGGGTCATCGGCGAGACCCTGGTCCGGGCGACCGAAGAGGCCCCCGAGTCCGTGCCCGCCGAGCGGCTGCGGGTGCCGGCGGCGCCCCGCTCGTACGAGGCGTTGACGAAGGACCCGCTGGCCCGCTGGGTGGAGTCCCGGTTCGGTCTGGAGCGCGAGGCGGGCACGGGGCGGCTGCGTCGCTGTGCCCCGGGCACCGTCGAGGAGGCGGCGGCCGAGCTGGCCGCGCAGTCCGCAGTGCCCGAGGAGAGCGTGCGCGAGGCGATCCGCACGACCCTGGAGGCGGGCGCGCAGGCCAAGCACCCGGTCACGGAGCGGCCGCTGTTCGCCTTCCGGCTGCACCAGTTCCTCTCCAAGGGCGACACCGTCTACACGACGCTCGAAGATCCGCTGACCCGGCCGCTCACCCGCACCTACCAGCTGGAGCAGCCGGACAGCGACGGCAAGCCCCTGTTCCCCCTGGCGTTCTGCCGGGAGTGCGGCCAGGAGTACCTGACCGTCTGGCGCACCGAGGACGGCGGAGCGTTCCGGTACGAGCCGCGCCGGGACACCTCCGCCTCCGGGGGCCGCGAGGGCGAGGGCTATCTGTACCTGGGCATGCCCGGCGAGGACTACGAGTGGCCGGCCGACCCGCAGAAGGCCGTGGACGACCGGCGGTTGCCGGAGTCGTGGCTGGAGTCGGACGCCCAGGGTGTGACGGTCGTCAAGAAGTCCTACAAGCCTCGTCTGCCCAAGCGTGTCGTCGTGGACGCCTACGGAAACGAGTCGGGCGAGGGGCTGGTGGCGGCGTTCGTCCCGGCGCCGTTCCTGTTCTGCGTGCACTGCCAGGTCTCCTACGAGCAGACCCGCGGACGGGACTTCGCCAAGCTGGCCACCCTGGATCAGGAGGGACGTTCCTCGGCGACCTCGCTGATCTCCGCGTCGATCGTGAAGTCCCTGCGGGCGGTACCGGAGGAGAGCCTGAGCAAGGAGGCGCGCAAGCTCCTCACCTTCGTGGACAACCGGCAGGACGCCTCGCTCCAGGCCGGACACTTCAACGACTTCGCTCAGGTGACCCAGTTGCGTGGCGCCCTGTACCAGGCCACGGTGCAGACCGGCGAGGAGGGGCTGCGTCATGACGACCTCGCCGAGGCCGTCACCGAGGTCATGGGCCTCACGCCCCGGGAGTACGCGGCCGGCACGGACCTGCCCCCCTCGATGGAGCGCCGGGCGACGAAGGCTTTCCGGGACGTCGTCGGCTACCGCCTGTACCGCGACCTGGAGCGGGGCTGGCGCATCACCATGCCGAACCTGGAACAGACGGGCCTGCTGCGGATCGACTACGAGGACCTGGACTGGATCGCCGCCCGCGCCGAGCGCTGGCAGTCCGCGCACGCCGTGCTGCGCGACGCCGACCCGGCGCTGCGCGAGGAGGTCGCCCGTACCCTGCTCGACCACATGCGGCGTGCCCTCGCCATCGACGTGCAGTATTTCCGCGACGACTTCGACGTCTTGCAGCGGGCGAGCGAGGAGCGCCTCACCGGACCATGGGTGCTGAGCGAAAGCGACCGCCCCGTCGTCGGGACGGCCTATCCGTACGGTTCACGCCCCGGCATGGAGCGCTCCGCGCTGTTCCTGTCGGCACGCGGCAAGTTCGGCAAGTACCTGCGGCGAAACATGCCCGAGCTGCGCGACCTTCCCCTCGACGACGTGCAGTGCGTCATCGAAGACCTGCTGAAGGTGCTGCGGGACGCGGACCTGGTACGCGAAGTCGAGGCGACCCCCGAGCACTCCGGCCCCGCATACCGTCGCCGCGCGGCGGAGAAGCGCACCGGTCACCGGGTGTCGGCCGCCGCCTTGATCTGGCGGGCCGGGGACGGCGAGCGGGGCGCGATCGACCCACTGGCGCGCACCTACAGCAGCGGCGAGGGCCCCCGCGTCAACCCGTTCTTCCGCGACCTGTACCGCACCGCGGCCGCTGAACTGGCCGGCCTCTACGCGCGGGAGCACACGGCGCAGGTCACCCCCGAGGACCGGCTGGAGCGCGAGCGGCAGTTCCGCGACGCCGAACTGCCCCTGCTGTACTGCTCACCGACGATGGAGCTGGGCGTGGACATCTCCTCGCTCAACGCCGTGCTGATGCGCAACGTGCCACCGACCCCGGCCAACTACGCGCAGCGCTCGGGCCGGGCGGGCCGTTCGGGTCAGCCCGCGCTGGTGACAACGTACTGTGCGACCGGCAACAGCCATGACCAGTACTACTTCCGCCGGTCCCAGGACATGGTGGCGGGACAGGTGGCCCCGCCGCGCCTGGATCTGGCCAACGAGGATCTGGTCCGCTCCCATCTGCAGGGCATCTGGCTGGCGGAGACCGGGATGAAGCTCGGCACCGCGATCCCGGAGGTCATCGACGTCGCCTATGACCCCGACGGCAACGACCGCCCCGATCCGCACATGCCGCTGCCGCTCCGACCCGACATCCTCAGCAAGTCCCTGGACGAGGACGCCCGCAGACGCGCGGCCACGACCGCCCGTACCGTCCTCGCCCCGCTGATCGCGGATTTCGAGTCGACCACCTGGTGGTACGACGAGTGGATCGAGGACCGCATCGAGCGGGCCCCACAGGAGTTCGACGCCGCCTTCGACCGGTGGCGCGAGCTGTTCCGCGCAGCCGTCATCGACCAGTACGAGCAGAACAAGCGCGTCGTCGACCACACCCTCTCCCCGGGCGAGCAGAGCCGGGCACGCAGTCGTCGGCGGGAGGCCGAGACACAGACGAACCTGCTGCTGAACCGCTCCGTTGACAGCAAGTCGGTGATGAGCGACTTCAATCCGTACCGCTATCTCGCCTCCGAGGGCTTCCTGCCGGGCTACAGCTTCCCGCGGCTGCCGCTGGCCGCCTACATCCCGCGCTCCGGCAACCGCCGCAACGCCGACGGCGACTACCTCCAGCGTCCCCGGTTCCTCGCGATCCGCGAGTTCGGCCCCGGCGCGCTCATCTACCACGAGGGCGCCCGCTACCAGGTCACCCGGGTGCAGCTGCCGCCGGACGCCTCGGGCGAGCTGGCGACGGCGGAGGCCAGGCGGTGCGACGGCTGCGGCTACCACTACGCCGTCAGGCCCGGCTCCGACACGTGCACGATGTGCGGCGAGGAGCTGCGCGGCAAGCGCACCGGCCTGCTGCACCTGCACACCGTGTACACCACCCCCCGCGAGCGGATCTCCTCGGACGAGGAGGAGCGCCGCCGGGCCGGCTTCCGCCTGGAGACCTCGTACGCGTTCCAGGATCACGGTGCCCGCAAGGGACGCCTGACCTCGCATGTCACCGACGCCGACGGGGCGCCCCTCCTCGACCTGGACTACGGCGACTCCGCCACCGTCCGGATCACCAACCTCGGCCGCGTCCGCGACAAGGAGGGGGAGCCGGACGGCTACTGGCTGGACCTGGGCGACGGCCGCTGGCTCAACGACCGGGCCGCCGCGGACGCCATCGAGGGCACCGGCATGCCGGTGGTCGACGAGGACGGCAACGAGAAGCGCCGCAAAAAACGCGTCCTGCCCTTCGTCGAGGACCGCCGCAACATTCTCGTGGTCACCCTGGAGGAGCCGCTGCCGGAGCCGGTGGCCCTGTCGTTCCTGTACGCGCTGGAGCGGGGCATCGAGGCGGCGTTCGAGCTGGAGGACTCCGAGCTGACCGCGGAGCTGCTGCCGCCGGATGACGGCCCGCGCCGCCGCATGCTGTTCACGGAGGCCGCCGAGGGCGGAGCCGGTGTCCTGCGCCGCGTCCAGCACGACAAGGACGCCCTTGCCGAAGCCGCCCGAACCGCCCTGGAGATCTGCCACTTCGATCCGGACACCGGCGAGGACGAAGGTGGTCCGGAGGACGGCGAGAAGTGCGCTCGCGGCTGCTACGCCTGCCTGCTGACCTATGCGAACCAGACCCACCACCGCCAGCTCAGCCGGCACGCCGCCCACCCTCTCCTCGTGCGGCTGGCCCACGCTCGGACCCGGCGGGAGGACCGTGGCGAGTCCCGCAGCGAGCGCTTCCGCAGGCTCGCCCCGACAGCCGCGTCCCAGAACACCGCCTCGCCGACCCCGGTGGAGGCCGATCTGGCGGCTCTCGTCGCCCGGGGTGATCTGCTCGGCTGGCTGAAGGCGAAGGGCTACCGGCTGCCGGACGAGGTCAATGCCTTCGTCGATGGGGCGGCAGCGCGCCCCGACCTCGTCTTCCGCCTGGACGGCGCCAACCTCGCGGTGTTCGTCGACGTCCCCGGCCGCACGGCCGACTCCACCCGCGACCTGGAGGCCGGCTACCGCCTGGAGGACGCCGGCTGGGACGTCCTGCGGTTCCCCACGGACGCGGACTGGGACACCCTCGTCGAGCACAACGCCGCCTATTTCCACCTGCGCTGACCGCCGCGCCTCTCTCGACCCCAAGGAAACCGAGACATCTCATGAGCCTGACGTACACAGCCGGCTCCCTGGTCGCCGCCCGTGGCCGGGAATGGGTGGTGCTGCCCGAGAGCGCCCCCGGCATGCTGGTGCTGCGCCCCCTGGGCGGGAGCGAGGACGACATCGCGGCGGTCTTCCCCGCCTTCGAGGAGGTGCGGCCGGCCGAGTTCGCGGCACCGAGCCCGGCCGACCTGGGCGACCAGCGGGCCGCCGGTCTGCTGCGCACGGCGCTGCGCATCGGGTTCCGCTCGGGTGCGGGCCCCTTCCGCTCCCTCGCGTCGATCGCTGTCGAACCCAGGGCCTACCAGCTGGTCCCGCTGCTGATGGCGTTGCGGCAGCGCACCGTGCGGCTGCTGATCTCGGACGATGTCGGCATCGGCAAGACCGTCGAGGCAGGCCTGATCGCAAAGGAGCTGCTCGCCCAGGGCGAGGCCTCCCGACTGGCGGTGCTGTGCTCTCCCGCCCTGGCCGAGCAGTGGCAGTCCGAGCTGCGGGAGAAGTTCGGCATCGACGCCGAGCTGGTCCTGGCCTCCACCGTGACCCGCCTTGAGCGCGGTTTGGAGCTGGGCCTGTCCCTGTTCGACAAGCACCCCTGCACGATCATCTCGACGGACTTCATCAAGTCGACCCGGCACCGCGAGGACTTCGTACGGCACTGCCCCGACCTGGTGATCGTCGACGAGGCCCACACCTGCGTGGCGGCCGACGACACCACGCAGGGCGGTACGTCGTCCGCGGCGAACCAGCTCCGCTACGAGCTGCTGCGCAGGGTCGCCGCGAACGCCGACCGGCACCTGCTCCTGCTCACCGCGACGCCGCACTCCGGCAAGGAGTCCGCGTTCCGCAACCTGCTCGGCCTGGTACGGCCCGAACTCGCCACGCTGGACCTCGAGTCCCCGGCGGGGCGCGCGAAGCTCGCTGAGCATTTCGTGGCCCGCAAGCGCGCTGACGTACGCGACTACCTCACCAAGGAGGACGGCCTCGCGGACGACTCCCTTGCGGAGCGGACGGTCTTCCCGTCCGACCGCTGGACCAAGGATGAGCCGTACAAGCTGACGCCCGCCTACCGCGCGCTCCTCGATGACGCCATCGCCTATGCGCGGGACCGCGTCGAGGCGGCCGGGGAGCAGGGCAGGCGGGAGGCCCGGATCGCCTGGTGGTCGGTGATCGCGCTGCTGCGTTCGATGGTGTCCTCACCCGCGGCCGCGGCCCAGACCCTGAAGACGCGTTCCGAGTCCGCCGCCGCCCGCACCGCGCAGGAGGCGGACGTGCTGGGCGCCCCGGTGGCCGCCGACTCGGCCGAGAACGACCGGCTGGAAGGCATGGACGTCGCGCCGGGCGCCGCCGAGTCGGAGGAGGCGGGTGCCCGGCTGCTCGAACTGTCCGAGCGGGCGGCGCAGTTGACCGGCCCGGCCGAGGACGCGAAGCTGAAGGCGCTCACCCGGCATCTGAAGGGCCTGATCGCCGACGGCTACCACCCGATCGTCTTCTGCCGTTACATCCCCACCGCCGAGTACCTCGCCGAGCAGCTCGACGGCAAGCTCGGCAAGAAGACGAAGATCGCCGCGGTGACCGGCACCCTCTCCCCGCAACAGCGTCTGGAGCGGATCGAGCAGCTCGCCGCCGAGTGCGCCGAGGAGGCCGGTGACCCCGCCGTCCGCCGGGTGCTGATCGCGACGGACTGCCTCTCCGAGGGCGTCAACCTCCAGCACTACTTCGACGCCGTCGTCCACTACGACCTCGCATGGAACCCCACCCGCCACGACCAGCGGGAGGGCCGCGTCGACCGCTACGGCCAGAAGCGGGACCAGGTCCGCGTCATCACCATGTACGGCGAGGACAACGGCATCGACGGCAAGGTCCTCGAGGTGCTGTTCAAGAAGCACCGGCAGATCAAGAAGGACCTGGGCATCTCCGTCTCCGTCCCCGACGAGACCGCCTCCGGCGTCACCGACGCCGTCGTGGAGTGGCTGCTGCTGCACGGACGGCAGGGCAGCCAGGAGAGCCTGTTCGAACTGCCCGGTCACCAGGAGTCCTTCGACCGCGTCGAGCGCGAGTGGACCTCGGCCGCGGAGCGCGAGAAGACCTCCCGTTCCAAGTACGCCCAGCGTGCCATCCACCCGGAGGAGGTGGCCCGCGAGGTCGCCGCCGTACGGGCCGCACTCGGCGGCGCCGAAGAGGTGCGCGAGTTCACGCTGGAAGCACTGCGCGACCTGGACGCACTGGTCCGCGACCCGCGTGACGGCAGCGGCGACTTCACCGCCCAGCTCGGTGGCGCCCCCGCCGGCCTGCGCGACGCGCTCGCCGCCACGCTCGGCGGCCGGCTGATCGAGGAGGACCGGGAGATCCCGTTCCGTGCGTCACCGGCGATCGCCCGTGGCGAGGCCGCGCTGGTCCGCACGGACCCGGCGATCGGCGCCATCGCGTCGTACGTCCTGGACTCGGCGCTCGACGCGAACACCCCCGGCCCCCGCCCGGCCCGCCGCTGCGGTGTGGTCACCACGGACGCGGTGACGATCCGCACGACACTCCTCCTGGTCCGCTACCGCTTCCACCTCGCCCTGCCGTCCCGCACCGGCGAGCGCCAGCTGGTCGCGGAGGACGCCCGTCTGCTCGCCTACGAGGGCATGCCGTCGCGCGCCCGCTGGCTGGACGAGGACGCGGCCAGCGCGCTCCTCGCGGCCCGCGCCACCGCCAACACACACGAGCAGTCGGCCCGCAACCACATCACCCGCACCCTGGACGGCCTGCCGGACCTCTCCGGCCACCTCACCGAGTACGGCACGCGTCTGGCCGCCGAACTCGACGCCTCGCACCGCCGCGTGCGCAAGGCCAACGAGGAGATCGTCCGTGGCCTGAAGGTCGTCCCGCAGGAGCCCGCCGACGTCCTCGGCGTGTACGTCTACCTGCCGCAGCAGCCCGCCTCTACCGTGTCCGGAGCCGAAGCCTGATGCCCGTCGCCGCCACCCGCACCGCCCTGGCCTTCACCGCCGTCACCACGGTCGGCGGACTGCTCCCCGCCGACATGCTCCTGCGCATCGCCGAGGCGCGGAACCTGCCGGGCACCAAATCCGCCGACTACGGCCTGCCCGCGTCGGTACCCGTGCGCGACGAGGCCGAGCGCGCCTGGGAGTACCTCAAGCCGCTCTGGCGCGACCTGCGCACCGCCCTGCCCTCCGACCCGAACACCGGTGCCCCGGCCGCGGACCCGACCGGCCGGGCCGGCACCGACTGGCTGGCCCAGCTCTTCCGCAAGCTGGACTTCGGCGCACTGACGGAGGTCGGCGCGGCCGGCATCCCGGCCGACTCGGACCCGGAGAAGCGCTTCCCGGTCTCCCACCGCCACGGCCCGGCACTCATCCATCTGATTCCCTGGAACCAGGAGCTGGACAAGCGTCCGGCACCCGGACAGGTCCCGGCCCAGTCCATGCTCCAGGACTGCCTCAACCGCACCGAGGCCCACCTGTGGGCGATCCTCACCAACGGCCGCCGCCTGCGCCTGCTGCGCGACTCCTCCTCCTTCTCGACCGCCGCCTACGTCGAGTTCGACTTGGAGGCCCTCTTCGACGGCGAGCTGTTCAGCGAGTTCGTGCTGCTGTACAGCCTGCTGCACGCCTCCCGCTTCGAGGTGCCGGAGGAGGCGACTCCTTCGGGGTGCTGGCTGGAGAAGTGGCGTACGGAGGCCGTCACTTCGGGGGCGCGGGCGCTGGACCAGCTCCGGCTGGGCGTGCAGAACGCGCTGACCGTGCTCGGTACCGGCTTCTTGCGGCATCCGGACAATGTCCGGCTGCGGGAGGACGTCGATCCGAAGGCGCTTCGAGATGCTCTGTTGCGGCTCGTCTACCGCATGTTGTTCGTCTTCGTCGCCGAGGACCGCGACGCGCTGCTCGACCCGAACGCCGGCGAGCCGCAGCGTGAGGCGTACGCGCGGTACTTCTCCTCGGCGCGGCTGCGGGAGCGCGCGCGACGCCGTCAGGGTACGGCTCATGGTGACCAGTACGAGGCCCTGCGGATCGTCCTCGACGCGCTGGGCACGGAGGACGGACGTCCGGAGCTGGGCCTGCCCGGTCTCGGCGGTCTCTTCACCCCCACCGATGCCGATGCCCCGCTGGACGGCCTGAAGCTGTCCAACGAGTCGCTGCTCTCCGCCGTACGTCACCTGGCCCAGGTCCGCGACGCGGGCGCGCGCCGCTGGCGGGCGGTCGACTACCGGCACCTGGACGCGGAGGAACTGGGCTCGGTGTACGAGTCCCTGCTGGAGCTGGAGCCGAAGCACTCGGCGACGGACCGCTCGTTCGAGCTGATCGAGGTGGCGGGCAACAGCCGTAAGACGACGGGCAGTTACTACACTCCGTCCTCGCTCATCGAATGCCTGCTGGACACGACGCTCGACCCCGTCATAGACGACGCCGTCAAGCGGGGTGAGCAGCGGGCGGCGGAGGCCGGCCACCCCGACCCGACGGATGACATGATCGATGAGCTGTTGTCTCTGACGGTGTGTGATCCGGCTTGCGGGTCCGGGCACTTCCTTGTCGCGTCGGCCCGCCGCATCGCCAAACGGGTGGCGTCCGTTCGTGAGCGCAACCCGGAGCCGACGGTCGACGCGATGCGTCACGCCCTGCACGAGGTCGTCGCCCGGTGCATCTACGGCGTCGACCTCAACCCGATGGCCGTGGACCTGGCCAAGGTTTCCCTGTGGCTGGAGGCCCTGGAGCCGGGCAAGCCGCTCGGCTTCCTGGACGCCCATGTGAAGCAGGGGAACGGCTTGATCGGCGCGACGCCGAAGCTGCTGGCGGAGGGTGTACCGGACGACGCCTTCAAGCCGATCGAGGGCGACGACAAGAAGCACGCGGCCGGCCTCGTCAAGCGCAACAAGGCCCAGCGGGGCGGGCAGGACGAGCTTCTGTTCGACACGGACACGCTGCCCGGCAACGAGCGGTACGCCGCCGAGCTCTCTCGCATCATCGCCGCCCCCGCCGATGACCTGAAGCAGGTGCGAGCGCAGGAGTCCGCCTACCGTGCCTACACGGAGTCGGCCGCGTACGTGCACGACCTGCACGCTGCCGACGCGTGGTGCGCCGCGTTCGTGTGGCCCAAGCACGAGGGTGCGCCGGAGGCGCCGACCGACCAGGTGTTCCGGGCGCTGCGTGGGCGTGACCAGTCGGCTGTGCCGGATGCCACGCATGCGGAGATTCTGCGGCTGCGGAACCAGTACAGCTTCTTCCACTGGCATCTGGAGTTTCCGGAGGTGTTCTCCGTTCCGGAGTCGGGGGCGGGGGTTCAGCCGGGGACGGGGTGGGCCGGGGGGTTCGACGCGGTGGTGGGTAACCCACCGTGGGAGCGGGTGAAGCTTCAGGAGCAGGAGTTCTTCGCTCAGCGGTCCCCGGAGATCGCCGCAGCGAAGAATACGGCGGCCCGCAGGCGGCTCATCGCCGCCTTGCAGAAGGACCCGGACGGCACGCGACTCTACGACGAGTTCGAAGCCGCCAAGCGGCGTTCGGAGGGCGAGAGTCATTTTCTGCGGGTCAGCAACCGCTGTCCCCTGACGGGACGTGGCGACATCAACACGTATGCGGTCTTCGCAGAAACCGACCGTATTCTGACCAGCACGCGCGGGCGAACGGGCGTCATCGTCCCGACCGGAATTGCAACGGACGCAACGACGCAATTCTTCTTCAAAGACCTGGTAACGAAGGGAAATCTCGCGGCGCTCTACGGCTTCGAGAACGAGGAAAAAGTATTCCCCGGCGTCCACCACAGCGTAAACTTCGCCCTTTTTTGCATGACAGGCTCAGGCTCCCCCGACGCCTCCATTTCCATCGCATTCCGAATCCGCCAAGTGCCGCAGATCACCGAGCGTGCCTACACCTTGACCGGTCGCGACATTCAGCTCCTGAATCCGAACACCGGAACGTGCCCCGTCTTCCGACGTCGCCGCGACGCGGAGATCACCCTCGGCATCTATCGACGCGTTCCCGTTCTGATCAAACAGGCCGACGGATCGTCGGTGAACCCGTGGGACGTCAACTTCGTGCGCATGTTCGACATGTCTACCGATTCCCATCTCTTCCGCCCGAGGGCCCAGAACGACGAAACTTTCGAAGACCTCCTCAAGGCCGGCTGGGAACTCGACGGGAACGTCCTGGTTCGCGGCAAGGAGCGACTGCTCCCGCTGTACGAGGGAAAAATGCTCCACCATTACGACCATCGCTTCTCCACATACGAAAACGCCACCGAGAAGCAGCTCGCCGTGGGCACCCTTCCCCGTTTCACGACGGAGCAGCACGAGAATCCCGAGGCAGTCCCGATGCCGCGCTACTGGGTTCCGGAGCAAGACATCCCCACGGGAGCTTTTGACAGGAATGGACAGGAGACGAAGGCAGCAGGCGCGCGAAGTCGCCTGACTGTAAAGGGATGGGATCGGGAGTGGGTTTTGGGGTGGCGCAACATTGCACGCACTACAGATGAACGCACCATGATCGTCTCTGCTGCACCGCGCCGCGGATTCCAGAACTCCTTCCACCTTGCACTTCCTCGCGCAACCAGCAACGCACCTCTCTTGGGTGCGGTTCTGTCCTCAATGGTGTGTGACTACTGCGTCCGGCAAAAGGTGGGCGGAACCAACCTCACATACAACTACGTCGAGCAATTCGCCGTTCTTTCTCCAAGCCAAATTTCTCCGCATTCCTCCTTCGTGACCCCTCGCTTCCTTGAGCTCACCTACACTGCTCACGACATGAGCCCCCTTGCTCGCGACCTCGGTGACACCGGGGCCCCGTTCCGCTGGGACGAAGACCGGCGCACAGTCATCCGCGCCGAGCTGGATGCCTTCTTCTTCCACCTTTACGGGATCGACCGTAACGACACCGCATACATCTTGGACACCTTCAACGTCACCCGCGACAACGACATCAAGGCGCACGGCGAGTACCGCACCAAGAACCTGATCCTCGCCGAATACGACCGCATGGCCGCCGCCGGCCTCACCCTGGAGAACCCGCTCGTCGAGGGCGAGTCCGGCACCTACCGCTCCACCCTCACCCCGCCCCCCGGCCAGGGCCCCCGTCACAACTGATCCTGGAAGCAACACCTCGTGGTCCGCAGAAGCCAGACCAGCAACCCGCGCTCGATCGTCGTCCTGACGTCGGGCGCGGACTGGGGCACGCGTGCAGCCGGGCAGCGGCGGAGCAGCGGGGCCGAGTCACCCATACCCCGACGGCAGCCTGCGAAGATCAGGGCTTTGCAGCAGACCATCGAGGCGCTCCGCGTTGCCCTCAACAAGAAGCGCTGGCATGAGGCGCGTTACGCACTCAGCCGGGCGCGGGCCCTCACCAACGCCCTCCCCGCCGATGTAGCCGTGCAGGAACGCGAGCAGCTTTCGGCACTCCGCAGGATGTACGCGGCACGCAACACCCCAACCGCCAAGAAGGCCCAGCAAGCGAAGTCGAAAGCAGTCGGGCGTGCCGGCGGCAAGAAACCCGCCGCGAAGAAGTCCACGGCCAAGAGCGCGGCACAGACGCCGAAGCCGGCACCTGTGCGCGACCTCGGTGACCGTTTCATCAACCGCGCGAACCTCGGCTACGGCCCCACGAACGAGGCCAAGGGCTCCCGGACGCGGTGAGGGTGTGCCGCCCGCCACTCCAGCGGACGGCACGCCCTCAAGTCGCTCAGCGCTCCGACGCGAAGTGCTCCAGAACGTGCTCCAACTGCTCGCGCCATACCTCGGCCGCCACCTGCCCATCCGTCAGCAGGGAGTGTCGGCGCCCCGGTCGGCCCCTTCACGCAGCTGCTGTCGTCCACGCGGCGCGGCGCCCGTCCGGCCCGGTTGCTCGCCGTGACCGAACTGCGGTGTCGATCCCCTCGAACGGCAGGCGGTTGTGCTGCGGTGGCTCGGCGGTACGGCCCCGCGGAGCTGCGTTCTGCGGGGCAGCCGCCGCCTGGGCTCCGTACTCGGCCGACCTCCGGGCTTCCAGCCCGCGCCGTCACCGCTCGACAAGCACCCATGTCCGCGCACGCGCCTCCGCCGGCATCGGGCACGTCGTGCTCGCGGTGCCGCGACCCCGCACGAGGTCGCGGGCACTGCCGCACCCGCGGCCAAGTGAGTCCGAGCGCCCCTACGACTCCGCGGGCAGCGCGGGGAACACCACCACCGAGCCGTCCTTGTCGCGGGCCATCTCGATCGCCACGTCCGTCGCACGGCTGTCGACCACGGCGCCGTCGCCCAGCCGGTGAATGCGGTGGGCCGCGACCATGAGGCGATCGACTTCACTGGTCGTGTAGACGGGTCGCAATCCGCTCGGGCGTGCCAGCTCCAGCGCCGACAGGCGTTGCAGGACACCGGCGATGCCCGACTCCATCGCGTCGAGGCGATGCTGGTCGACCTTGAGTGCGCGGACGAAGTTCTCGAACAGGTTGCCGGGGTCGCTCTGGGCGTGCTCGACGGCCTGGAGGACGTTGACCCGCCTCTTCAGCGCGACGGCCAGGGTGGCGAGTTCGAGGTGGGCGCGGAACATGCCGCCGTCCTCGTCGACGCCGGGGAACGACTTGGTCAGTGTGCCGATCTCGACGGCCTTGCCGTCGGGCAGCTTGTCGAGTGCGTGCTGCCACTTGGCGAGGCGGCGGTCGGCGGAGCCCAGCGCCGTGTTGATGGCGTGCACAGCTGAGTCCAGTCCCAGAGAGGCACCGAGCTTGCCCTGGTCGAGCAGAACGGCGGTGGCTTTGGCGATGGCATCGCGGCAGCCGTCGAGTGCGCTGTACTCCTTCTCCAGCTCGTGTTCCTGGAGTTGCTCCAGCAGCTCCGTGATGTGCTCGATGGCCTGCTGGCGCTTGTGGTCGGCGTGCGCGCTCACGCCCACCGCCACGGCCATGAGCACGAGCGGCGCGGCCACGGTGAGCGCCGTTCCGCCGACGGCCGCGGCGCCGGCTGTCACACCGGCTCCACCGGCCGTGCCCGCTGCTGCCGCCCCTCCGACCGGTACGAATCTCGCTTTGGCGGCGATTCTGCCCGTCGTCGAGTTCACGAGTTCACCGAAGATGCCACTGGCCGACCCCTTCGGCACCATCGGGCGCACGACGCCCTGCCCCAACTGGGCGGCCACCTTGGCGGGAACCACCATGCGGTACAGGCCTTCGCCGGCAGCCGTCGCCCTGGCCGCCGTGGAGGAGCTGCGCGCTGACTGCGTGATGAGCTGCGACAAGTGCTGAGCCAAGGGACTCGCGGCGTCGAGGGAAATGCCTCGGCTGCGGTCGAGCTCGTCGGGCAGCGGATGTGCCTCCAGGGTGGTGATCGGCTCGTCGGCCAGGGCGGCCAGCACACTGCGCAGTTCAGCCACACGCTCGGCCGTCATCGGCCCGTCTCCGGTCACGTCGGGCACCCGGACGTCACCGGTCGCCAGCGTCCACACCGGAACGGTGGCCTTGTGGTAGTCGATCATCGTCTTCCCTTGTTTTCCCGAGACAGCCTACGGCTGACGTCCGACAAGAACTGGCGCCCGTCAGTCCAGCAGCCGCTCGGCGCGATCCGGGACGCCGCGGAGGTGCCGGCCACCGGCCACCATGGCGTGGAGGAGGCGATGGGCTTCGGTGCGGTGGATCTGCCCGGCCACAACGACGCGCCGTCACCCTGTGCGCACCCACCCGCCCAGCCCCTCCAGGTGCCGGGGCAGTCTGCTGCCCTGCCAGCCCAGCACCAGCCGCTCCCGGGCCCGGGTGATCATGACGTAGTACGCCATACGCAGGGTCGCCGACGTGGGATCGGTGCCCGAGTCGGACTCCGCGTCGGCGATGACGACGGTGTCGAAGTCGAGGCCCTTCGCACTGGCGCGGTGGACGAGGACGACGCCCGGGCGAGCGAGGTCGAGGTCGCGGTAGCGGCCGGAGGAGGCCGCCGAGCTGTACAGCTGGGGTTCGTTGGCGAGGCCGGCGCGTTCCAGGCGGCGCATCTGGTCAGCGGCCGTACCCAGGGAGTTGACGATGACGCCGATCCGGTGCCGCGGTTGCCTCGCCGCCATGGTGGCGATGTCGTCGGCGAGGTCCTTGCCGCCGGTGTAGTGACGGACCACGGGCCGGGCGCCGCTGCGGAAGGGGAAGTCGGGACGGGTGCCGCCGGTGCGGAAGTGTTCGGCGAGGGAGGCGATCTCGCGGGTGTTGCGGTGATTGCCGGAGATCCCGGCCCGTCCGGTCGAACGGCCGAGGGCGTCTGCGATCTCCTCGAGGGTGGAGTTCGTCTCGGTGAGGCGCTGGCATTCGTCGGCGAAGACGGTGACGGAGGCGGCGGCGAGGCGGGCCAGCCGGTAGAAGCCCGGGGACAGGTCCTGACCTTCGTCGACGACGAGGTGGGGGGCGGCCGCCCCGTCCTCACCGAGGGTGTCCGCGGCCCGGTGGGTAAGGGCTGTCCAGTCGAACCAGCCGTCCTCGGTGCGCGGTGCGTCCCGGCCGAAGCGGCGCTGGATCCAGCCGTGCACGGTGACGGCCTCGACCGGGGCACCGGGGACCTTGAGTCCCTGGAGCGTGTCGCGCAGGAGCTGACGGAGGAGGTTGGAGCGCGACAGCAGCAGCGTGGGCCGGCCGGTGAGGGCGAGGTGGACGGCGCGGTGTGCGGCGAGCAGGCTCTTGCCGCTGCCGGGCGGCCCGCTGACGACGTGGCTGCCGGTCAGCGGCAGGGCATCCAGGCAGTCGCGCTGGGCCGGCGTGAGGTCGGGGTGAAGGACGGGGGTGTTCGGGGTGGTCATGGGTGTCATCCCTGAGCGGTGGCGGCGGCGTACTCGCGGCTCGCGGTGAGGACGTCGGTGAAGTAGCCGGGGACGCGGGCGGAGCCGACGACCAGGGCGCGGTCGAGCAGGGTGTTGCCGGTCTCGCAGCTCGTCTCGGGCAGCAGGGTGCAGGCGTGGCAGGCGGCCCGGTTGAGGTTGCCGAAGCCCTGGCCGGTGTGCTCGGCGCACAGCGGGTCGGCGGAACACCAGGCGGCCGCCTCCAGCATCCGGATGAGCGTCTCGGCGAAGTGCGGTGCCTCGCCCTGCCGGACGAGGCCGCCGAGGGTGCCCTCCGCGTCGCCGGCGGCCGTGTAGACGAGCAGTCCGTGCTGACCGTACTCGGGGCGGCCGTAGACGCGCTCGCGCAGGCTGGCGGTGGTGTAGCCGGAGTCGAAGGACAGCTGGCGGATGAGGAGGTGGGCGACGGTGTGCAGGAGCAGGAAGCGGGGGGAGAGTTCGCCGCCCACGGTCTCGGCGAGCTGTTCCGCGCGGAACGAGGCGTCGAGGTCGGCGCGGATGCCTCGGACGTGGGCCTGGACGCGGGGGTCGTTCTCCCAGGTGGTCAGGCGCTGCTCGTCGAGGGTGAGGACGATGCCCTCGCCGTACACCTCGGTCGCGGGCAGCCAGCGCAGACGGCCGCTGGTGTCGGCGGGGACGAGGGTGCCGTTCGGGGAGTGGCGGCGGAATCCGGTCAGCGCCCGCACCTCGCGCAGACGGTCGGCGAGGACGACTCCGCCGATGTGCGCGTCGAGGGTGGCCCAGGGCTCCTCCTTCTCCCCGTCCAGGCCGAGGCCGCCACGGCGGATCGCGAACTCCTTCGTGGGCTCGGGGAAGCGGGTGGCGTCAAAGGCGTACCACTCGTCGCGGCTCAGGTCGATCTTTCCGGACTTTCCGGGCTCCGGCCGGTCGGCAGGCGTCGGCGCCGGGGCACCCGTGGCCTCCGCGACGAGCTGGTCGATGAGGCTGTCCGGGGCGTCTGTGTCCTCCTTGATCATGCCGCGGAAGGTGTCGGCCCTGGGCGTGCCGAGTGCGGCGAGCAGGATCGGCCAGTACCCGTGCCCCAGGACGGCCTCGGCCATGTCCTGCTCAGCACGCGGGGCTTCGTCGGTCCGAGGGATGTCGAGGGCCGAGTAGACGACCGGGTAGTAGACGTTGCCGGCGGTGCGCTGCACGATGTGCGCCTGCTGGCCGCAGGAAGCCCTCGCGTCCCAGCGCTGCCAGGGGTTGCGGCCCGAGCAGTGCCCGCCCTGGGGGCCGAGGACGTCGAGCAGGTCGCGTTCGGCGCCGCAGGGCTTGCTGCCCTCCCTGGTCGCTCCGCAGCGCACCGAAAGCGCTTCAAGTCCCGAGGCGCGGTCGGCGACGTGGAAGCTGAGCCGCCGTGCCTTCCAGGCGTTCTTCGACTCCGAGCAGGATTCCCGCAGTTCGGGCGCGAGCTTGGAGTGGGCCCAATACCACCAGTCCACGTCGTCGAGGTGGCCGTCGGCGCAGATGCGGACGAACCGCATCGGGGTGAGGCGGGGTGCGGCGGCGCAGGACGTGCAGACGGGCGGCTCGCCCGGCTTCTCGTTCTCGCGCAGAAAGCGGACCATGGCCCGGCAGGAGCCGCAGAACAGCCAGCCGGGGAAGCGCACATGGGGGACGCCGGGGCGGTCGGCGTCGTCGTAGCGGTCGTTGAGGGTGTGCGGCGCGGCGTAGAAGCCCTGGACGCCGAGGCGCGCGGCGAGCCGTTCGGAGGAGACGGGGGTCTTCAGGTCCGGCCACCTCTCGATGCCGGCGGCGACGAAGGACTCGCCCTGGATGTCGAGCACCGCGCCCACACCGAACGGCAGCACGGTCTGCGCCTGGCGGACCCGGAGTTTGCGCTTCACTTTCCTGCTCCCGTCACGGTGATCTGGCACTCACGGTCCACGCTGCGCATGGAGTTGAGGGTGTCCCACAGGCCGTAGCGCTGCTCGAAGGCCTTGAGCAGGTTGTACTGGCCCTTCCCCTGGCCGCGGTAGTAAAGGTCCTTGCCCTCGGCCGCAGCCGTGCGGGCCTGCCGGTACCAGTCGTCCAGGAGGTAGCCGAGTTCCGTTCGTACGTCGGCGCGTACGGTGCCGGCGCCGGCTCCCGCGGAGCGGTGCTCGGCGGTCGCGGCACGCTCGGCGAGGGCGTCGGCGATCTGCCCCGCCGCTTCCTTGTGGTCGGTGATCCGCCCGGCCTGGTTCTCGGCGGCCAGGCCGAGCCGGTGGCGGACCAGGATGACGAGTGCGGCGTGCAGGGCGCGGCGACGAGCGGGCAGGGACCAGGGGGTGACGCTGGCGGGTTCGACGTAGCGGTACAGCGCCTGGTGGTAGTCGATGAACGTCTCGTAATGGGACCGGTCGCGCGGGCGCGTGGCGTTGAAGTAGGTGACGACGAGTCCGGGCACCTGGTGGCGGCCGACGCGGCTGGTGGCCTGGATGTACTCGGCGGTGGTCTTGGGCTGGCCCTGCATGAGCATGTACGCGAGCCGCTTCACGTCGACGCCGACGGACAGCATGTTGGTGCACGGCAGGAACGACACCGACCGGGGGTCCGTCCAGGGCTTTTCGAGGCGGTCGAGGAGGATGGGCTGGTCGGCGCGCTTCACGCTGCTGTCGAGTTGCTGTACCTGCTCGCCCGCCAGCTCGCGGGTGCCGGTGCCTTCGTCCAGTCCGCGGAGCTGGGCGGGGATGTCGTCGCCGGCGGCGGTGACGGTACGGCCGAGCTCGCGCAGGCTGTGGTGGTAGGCGACGAGCGTCCAGTAGTCGTCGCGGTGTTCCTCGGGAAGCTGGTGGACTCCCTGGAGCATGGCCGCCGTGGTGGCGACGGCGCCGCGGCCCGCGGTGTGGCCCTGCGCCATGACACCGAGGTAGAGGCGGCCGGGGCGGCCGGTGTCGGGGACGGCGAAGAAGCTGTCACGGGCGTCGAGTCCTGACGGCGGGAAGAGCTGGACGTCCTGGTGGTGCAGGGCGCGGACCTGTTCGGCGGAGCGCCGGATGGTGGCCGTGGCCGCGACGATCTTGGGCGGGCGGCCGTCCGGGCCGGTGCACAGCTCCAGGATGGCCGCCTCGTAGAGGCCGACCGTGGTGCCGAGCGGTCCGGTGAGCAGGTGCAGCTCGTCCTGGATGATCAGGGACGGGGGTCGATGACCGGTGCCCGCTCCGAAGAGGCGGCCGGAGTCGGGCTCCCACGCGAGCCGGGCGAACTTGTCGACGGTGCCCAGGACGAAGGTGGGCGGATCCTGGTAGAGGTGCTGGTCCACGACGGCGACGGGCAGGACGTCGTGGAAGGCGCACTGGTCACGGGTGCAGTAGAAGGCGAACTCGTCCGTCTCGGCGCGGACCCCGTAGTCGGAGCGGACGCTGGACCGGGTCGGCGGCAGGATGCGGGTGCCGCACCACGGGCAGCGGTCGAGGATGAAGACGTCCTCTGGGTGGCTGGCCGCGCGCTGCTCGTCGAAGGCGGTCTTGGCCGCCTGGAACTTGTTCGGTGTGGTGGAGTCGCCGACCCACAGGCCGATGGTGACGGGTTCGCCCCCGAGGCCGAGTCCGGGTTCCGTGCGGCGGAGGTGTTCCAGGGCGCAGATCGTGGTGGCGGCGCGCTGGAACTGCTGTGTGGTGAGCAGACTGAGGGTGTAGCGGCTGAGCACGGTGGTCCCGCCGCCTTCGCCTCGGATCCGGCGCAGGGCGATGGTGAAGGCGGCCAGGAGCAGATACGCCTCCGTCTTGCCACCACCGGTGGGGAACCAGATGAGGTCGGTGGTCTCGCGGTCGCGGTGTCCGGAGTCGGCGACGCCGTCGAGGGCGAGGAGGAAGAAGGCGAGCTGGAAGGGGCGCCAACCGGCCTGGGGATCGACGGGCGGATCGAGGGCCACGTCGTCGGAGCGGAGACGCCGCTGACCGGCCTGGTCGGGAGCGGAGTGCCGCATCTGCAGCAGCATGGCGCGCTGGGCGATACGGAAGGCGTCGAGCAGTTCGGGCCGGCCGGGGTCGCACAGGGTGCGCACGCCGGCCTCGATGCGGGTGACCGCCGTGCGGATGCGTCCGAGGATCCGCTCTGCGGCTTCCCGGCCCCAAGGCGGCACTTCGACGGATCGCTGGCCCACATACCAGGCGTGGTACGAGGCAGCGAACTCGGCGAGTTCCTCGCGGAGCTGGTCCCTGTCGACGGCCGGGTCGGCGAGATGGGAGAGGGTGAGCGCGGGGGCGTCCAGCGGGCCTCCGGCCCGGATGGCGGGCACCTCGGCGCGCGGCAGCACCTCGCAGGCGAGGCGTTCGACTCGGCCGTCCTCGCCGCGCTCCTCGCGGACGGCGCAGCCGTGGCCGACGGCATGGGTGATGACGTGCCGGTACTGAAGGCGCAGTTCACGTTCCTCAGGGTCCCTGCTGGCGAGACGGACGCTGGGATACGGCAGCACGGAGCCGTCGACGGGGCGGACGGTGAGTCCGCACTGGAACAGCATGTCGTCCCAGTCCGGCGCCTTGTCATCGGCACCGTCGTGGTGCCTTTCGTTGACCAGGGCCACGGTGATGAGGGTCCCCGCCCCGTAGGAGCGGCGGGTCACCTGGATCTTCGCGTGCCCGTTGAAGACGGGCACCTCCTCCCGGTCGGGGCCGATCGTGTGCGTCTCGGGTGTGAGGGGGACGCGCTTCCAGCGTCGCCCGCGCCCGGGTTCGTTCCGCTGCGTCTCGTAGCGGGCGGCGGCGCAGCTCGCCTCGACGTCCACGGCATCGGTGTAGAAGCTGATGCCGAGGGACGCGGGCAGCCAGCTGTTGGTCTCGGGCACGGGATCCGGGGCCGGGTTCACGTCGGGGGCGTCCTGCTCTGCGCCGGGTGCCTCGGGCTCGTCTGCGGCGAGGTCGAGCCGGCGCTGACGATCCGCCTGTTGCGGGTAGAGCGTGCCCATGAGGTACTGCCGGTCCGGCGGGGCGTCGAGCACCTCGTCGTCACCGCCGGCGGGGCCGACGAGCTGGCGGGTGAGGTAGTCGACCAGCTCCTGGCGGGGATCCATGCGCGGGTTCCTTCGGTTCAGGTGGGAGGGGCCGTGTCAGAGGTGTGACGGGATCAGCCCGTGGCGGACCAGCTGGCCGCGGAACTTGGCCTTGGCCTTGGATTCGATCTGGCGGATGCGCTCGCGGGTGACGCCGAAGACGACACCGATGTCCTCCAGCGTGTCCGGCTCATCGCCGTCGAGTCCGGTGCGCCGGACGAGGACGTGCCGCTCGCGCTCGGTGAGGTGCCCCAGGACATGCCGCAGGCGCTCCTGAAGCTCCTTGCGGAGCAGCACGACCGGAGGTCCGGGCAGCCGGCTCGGGCCGATGATCAGGTCACCGAGGGCCGCGTCCTCGCCGATGATCCGGTCCAGGGAGTCGGTGGGCCGGCTGATCCGGCGTACCTCCTCCACTTCGGCGAAGGTGAGGCCGGTCGCGTAGGCCACGTTGGCCACGGTCCTGGGGCGGCTCTCGCTCAGCAGCTTGCGCTCGGCCGCGGCGACCTTGCCGACTCTCTCGTGGATGTACACAGGCAGCCGGATCATGGTGCCCTCGTCGGCAATGGCCCGGGTCATGGCCTGCTTGATCCACCACGTCGCATAAGTCGACAGCTTGAAGCCCTTGGTGGCGTCGAACTTGCGGACCGCGCGCATCAGTCCGAGGGTTCCGTGCTGGACGAGGTCCTCGATGTCCAGTCCGTGCCCCTGACAACCGCGTGCGATCTTCCACACGAGCCGCTGGTTGTGCAGGACGAGGCACTCGTAGGCACGCCACCGCTCGCCGTCCCGGGGCAGCGCTTTGATCTCGTCCGCCGGAACGTCGCGGCCGAGGCGGTCGGCGCCGTCGCGCAGGAGCACGGCGAGGCCGACTTCCTCGTCCGCCGTGAGCAATGCCCTGCCCAGGTTCCGGCGCCAGCGGTCGTCTTCCAGCACGGCCCTGGCCACGCGGACGGCATCCGAGAGTCCGTCGTCCGTGGCGGAATCGGCGGAGCGAGCGGCGCGCCTCTTGCCCGTCCGTGGCTCAGGGGACACCGGGGTGGACGCGAGTGGCGCGGGGCTGCCGGCCTGCCCACCGGTCCGCGCCTGGGCGGTCGGCCGGGGCGCACCGGGTCGGGTGATCGGGAAGTCCGCAGTCAGCTCACGCGCCTCGGCGGGGCTGAGCCCGTGGAGCCGCACGACGCCGTCGTGAGCCAGCTTGCCGACCTTGCCGTCGCTGTCGGCGTAGCGGGCCAGCATTCGCCGGGCCTGGGCCAGGCGTGCGGCCGCTTCGCTGGGGACGGGAGCGGGTTCGGGGGCCTTCCGCTGCGCCTCGGGCGGCAGCACGGGCCCCGAGGCTTGCGGGCCCGACACGGCGGCGAGCTCCGCGGCGGCGGTCCGGCACCGTTTCCGGCTCACGGGCTTCACGTGCAGGCCGACAGCGGCAAGCCCGTTGCGCAGCCTTCGCTGCTGCTCGTCGCTCGTGAGCCCCAGCCGGTTCGCTTCCAGAGCGAAGGCTCGATGACTCACGGAGCCCGAACGAGACGCGGAACGCCTGAGCCTCTCAATGACCGACGGCAGCTCCGCCTCGATAGTGCGCCGTCTGGCCTCGGCCGTCGGCTCCCCACCCATAGTGCCCCCCACTTGAGCGTTCGAGCACCCGGCCTTCCGGCGAAGAGTCGGTCGGGCACAACCAGCACTCTAGAGCGAGCACGTTTACATCGTCAACAGATTCACCAGGTACGTTTACCTTTAGATTCAGAGTCATTTGACGGCGTCAACAGGTAGGGTGAGGCACCGTTGGCGCAGGCTTCGCACTCCCGGAAGGTCACCCGTGTCCCAGCCCGAACTCCTGCCCGGTACCCCTGAGTTCCGCATCAGACTGCCCAAGGACGGCGGTGAGGCGCGCGGGCATCTGCTCGCCGAGTTCGGTGGCAACGGCACCCACAAGTTCCTCCTGCGGGAGGGCTCCATGGTGGCTGCCGAGGCATGGCCCGGGCTCGGGGACCACGCTCGTCGCAACCGCGCGGACCTGCGTGCGAGCGGGGCCCTCGTCGACGCTCCCTACGATCCCGATCTGCCGCGGGCGGCACTGCGTTGGGTGACGACCCGAAACATCGAGTGCAACTCCTCCTCGGCCGCCGCCGCGCTCGTGTACGGCTATGACGCCTCCGGCCCCGAGTCGTGGCGCACCGCGCAGGGCCACCCGCTCGCCGACTACCTGTCCACCGGCTGGCGCCCCCCGCGCAAGGCGTGGCTGGTGCGCGGCTCCAATGTCTCCGGCCACAACCTGGTGCGCCGGCTGTGGCTGAAGGAGGGCTTCGTCTCTCTCGCGGCCGCACATCTGCCGCCCCTGGAGGAGACCGATCCGACCAAGAGCACGCTGCGCCGGTTCGTGGAGGAGGGGTACGAGGGTGCGGCCTCGTACAACCAGAAGCGTGGTCTCGTCGACGAACTGCACGCCTTCCTGACGCAGATGCGCGTCGGCGACACCGTCGCCACCATCGGCGACGGGTGGCTGCACATCGGGCGGATCACGGGGGAAGCCGTGCAGACCTCGTCGCCGGGCGGGTTGTCCAATCTGCGAAGGACCGTCGACTGGCTGCCGCGGAGCCATGCGTACGAGGAACTGCCGGAGGAAGTGCAGCAGAAGCTGTCCGTCCAGCACGACGTCGTCGACCTGACCGGTGTGCTCGAAGCGCTCGACGAACTCACCGCACAGCAGGAGCGCACGGCCACGGCGGCACCCGGTGAGGACCTCCCCGTGGAACGCCCGGCGCCGCGGGAGCTGTCGCTGCCGCACATCACCGAGGCGCTCGCCGCAGACCTCCTCGTCCATGACCGTGCCTGGCTGGAAGAGACGCGTGAACTCCTCGTCGACGAGCGGCAGATCGTTCTGTACGGCCCACCGGGCACGGGCAAGACCTATCTGGCGATGAAGCTGGCCGAGTACTTCGGTGGCGGTCCGGAGCAAGTCAAGATCGTGCAGTTCCATCCCTCGTACGCCTACGAGGACTTCTTCGAGGGGTTCCGGCCCGTGGAGGACCCCGAGACGAGGGAGGTGGCCTTCCGGCTGACGGCGGGCCCGCTCCGGGAACTCGCCGATCTCGCCTCGCGTGAAGGCAACCGGCACATCCCGCACTTCCTGATCATCGACGAGATCAACCGCGCAAACCTGGCGAAGGTCTTCGGCGAGCTGTACTTCCTCCTGGAGTACCGGACGAAGTCGGTCCGTCTCACCTATTCCGGGGACGACTTCGCGCTTCCGCCCAACCTCTTCGTGATCGGCACGATGAACACCGCCGACCGGTCGATCGCCCTGGTGGACGCGGCGATGCGCCGCCGTTTCGCCTTCGTGGAGCTGTCCCCGCGCACCGAGCCGACCGCCGGCCTCCTCGCCCGCTGGCTGCGGCGTGAGGGCAGGGACCTGGAGCCCGCCCGCCTCCTCGACGCCCTCAACGCCCGTATCGCTGACGCCGACTTCGCCATCGGACCGTCGTACCTGATGAAACCGGGCGTGTACCGCGACGGCGGCCTCGAACGGGTCTGGCGCACGAAAATCCTGCCACTGCTGGAGGAACACCACTACGGCGAGGGCCTCGACGTCGACGCCCGCTACGGCCTCGGCTCACTGCGCGGACAGCTCCCGTGACGGTGTCCGCGCCCGAGGTGTGGCTGCGCGAGCACGGGCCGGCCCTCTCCGTCCGGCTGAGTGCCGAGGGCGGGCGGGCGCTGGCCGCCTCGGGCATCCTGCAGAGCGCGACCCCCGACCCCGGCCGGAGCGGGCACTGGCTGCTGCGTGCGGGCAGCCGGGTGGGCGCCGTACGCGTGCCCGGCGGTCCGGTCATACGGATCACGCCCAAGACACCGGTGAGTCGGCTGTTCTTCCTCCTCGGGTTCAGCCTTGACCCGGTCGGCGCCTGGCGTGACGGCGCGGAGGGCACCATCGAAACCGGCGCGTACGACGACATCGTCCCCGCGCTCGCGCACGCCGTGGAGCGGCAGATCGACCGAGCACTCCGGCTGGGGGTCCTCCAGGGCTACCGGGAGGTGGAGGAGTCCGCGCTCGTGATGCGCGGCAGGCTGCGTGAGGCCGAGCAGACCCGGCGGCACTTCGGCCGTACCCCGCCCGTGGAGATCGTCTACGACGCGTACACCGCCGACACCGCCGAGAATCGCATCCTGCGCGCCGCTGCCGAGCGGTTGCTGCGGCTGCCGGACGTCCCCGGGACTGTCCGGCGCCGTCTCGCTCATCAGCGCGTCCGTCTGGCCGACGCTCAGCCGTTGATACGGGGGCAGGAACTGCCACGTTGGCAGCCGTCACGCCTCACCTCCCGTTACCGGCCCGCGCTGCGGCTCGCCGAGGCCGTGCTGCGCGGCACCTCGCCGGAACACCGGCCGGCCGGGGCCGACGCGCTCGCCGTGGACGGCTTCCTCCTCGACATGAACAAGCTGTTCGAGGACTTCGTCACGGTGGCGCTGCGCGAGGCCCTTCTGGAGCACGGCCTGACCGCGCGCCTCCAGGACGCCCATCACCTCGACACCGCGGGTCTTGTACGGATGCGTCCCGACCTCGTCGTCCGCACCGGCGACGACCGCACCCCGCTCGCCGTCGTCGACGCCAAATACAAAGTGGAGAAGGCCGACGGGCTCCTCAACGCCGACCTCTACCAGGCCCTCACTTACGCCACCGTGCTCGGTCTGCGCGAGGCACACCTGGTGTACGCGGCTGGGCGACAGCCCGAGCGCTTCCACGAAGTGCGAGGAACGGCGGGACAGGACGGGCGGGGAGTGCGGCTCTACCAGCACAGCCTCGATCTCTCCCGCGAACCAGGACAACTCCTCGCTGCCATCCGGAAGATCGCCGGGCGGCTGGCCGGGGACCTCCCACATTCGTGATCACGGAACATCGTCCGACGGAAAGGAAGGGACCTCATGCCCCGGCTCGCCTTCGCCCAGAGCTTCTGGGACGGCTACGACACCCTGGAGAAACCGGTCCGAGCCGGAGTACGCAAGGCCATGGCGAAGTTCCAGGCCATGAGCGTCGCCGAACTCAACGCGGACAAGGGGTTGCACCTGGAGTCCGTGGAGAACGCCCGTGACCCGCGGATGCGCACCATTCGCATCACCGGCTTCTGGCGCGGTGTCGTCCTCGCCCCCGACGACGGCAGCGATATGTTCCTGCTGGTCAACGTCCTGCCGCATGATGACGCCTACACCTGGGCGGCGAAGCGTCTGTACAGCGCGAACTCCGCCACGCGGGCCCTGGAAGTGCGCAACGCCGTCGCTCTGGACGAGCTGACGCCGCTGTACGAGACGGCCGCACGCACCGCTCCCCGGCTGCTGTTCGCGGATGTCTCCGACGGCACGCTGCGCGAGCTCGGTATCGACGACCAGGTGCTGCGCGCCGCGCGTTCCCTGGTGGACAAGGCCCAGTTGGAGGCGTTTTCCACGCTCCTGCCGGAGGACCAGCTGGAAGTGCTCCAGTACCTCGCCGAGGGGTTCAGCCCGGAGGAGGTCTACCGGGACGTCGTGGCCGTCCGCCGCCCCGCCGACGCGCCCGCCGAACCGGTCGAGGACTTGGCCACGGTGATCGCCAACACGCCCGCGCGCATCCGGCTGGTCACCGGACCCCAGGAGCTGGAGGAGATCCTGGAGAAGCCCTTCGCCGCCTGGAGGGTCTTCCTCCACCCCTCCCAGCGCCGTGTCGCCTACCGCGCCTCGTACGGCGGTCCCGTCCAGGTCACCGGCGGCCCCGGCACGGGCAAGACGGTGGCCGCCCTGCACCGGGTCAAGCACCTGCTCTGCCGCTCCGAGGACCGTCGCGTCCTGCTCACCACCTACACGAACGCGCTCGCCGCCGGACTGCGTGACATGCTCGGCCTGCTCCTCGACGAGGACGAGAAGCTGCTGGCGCGGGTGGACGTGACAACGGTCGACGCCTTCGCCAACGGCATCGTGCGCGCCGACTCGGCTGTCGCGCCGAAACCGATCGGGGACCGGGAACAGCGGCAGTTGTGGGAAAAGGCGGTCAAGCAGCTCGACCTGCCGTTCACCGCCCAGTTCCTGGCCCAGGAGTACCGGCACGTCATCCTCGGCCAGAACCTCCGCGGTCTTGACGCCTACCTCGGCGCGAGCCGCCGCGGGCGGGGCACCGGTCTCGGTCCCACACGCCGCCGGGAGGTGTGGAGAGGCGTGGAGCGGTTCGAGCAGTTCCTGCGGGACCGCCGTGAGACCACGCACCTGCGCGTCTGCGCCCGCGCGGCGGAACTCCTCGCCGGCCGGCCGGCCCCGTACGCCCATGTCGTCGTCGACGAGGCACAGGACCTGCATCCGGCGCAGTGGCGTGTGCTGCGCGCCGCCGTCTCCCCCGGGCCCGACGACCTGTTCGTCACCGGCGACCCGCATCAGCGGATCTACGACTCCCGGGTGTCGCTCGGCTCGCTGGGCATCACCACGAGTGGCCGCAGTTTCCGGCTGCGCGTCAACTACCGCTCCACTGAGGAGATCCTCGCCTGGTCCACCCGCCTCCTCGCACCCGTCACCGTCGACGCGCTCGAGGGCGAGGGGACGGACTCGCTGTCCGGGTACCGTTCCCTCCTCCACGGCCGCCGGCCACAGGTACAGGGGTACACCACCCAGAAGGCGGAGACCGAGGCTCTGGTGGAACGGGTCCGAGCGCTGCTCGACGAGGGACTCGCCCCCCACGAGATCGGCGTGTGCGCACGCTTCAACCTCTCCCTGGACGCGGCGGAGGAGAAGCTGGCCGCCGCCGGCATCCCGGTGCTACGGGTCAGAGGTCAGGTCGCCCAGGGGACCGAGGGCGTGCGGCTGGCGACGATGCACGCGATGAAGGGGCTGGAATTCCGCGCGGTGTCCGTGCTCGGTGCCGCCGAGGGCACCGTCCCGTTCGCCCGTGAGATCACCCCGCGTGAGGCGGACCCCCTCCAGCACGAGGCCGATCTGCTCCGGGAGCGCTGTCTGCTCTTCGTCGCCTGCACGCGTGCTCGCGAAGCTCTGAGCGTGACGTGGAGCGGGACGGCGAGCCCGTTCCTTCCGCACACCGCCTGATCGGCCACCCGCCCGGTCCTCATTCCTCCGGTGCCAGGGCGCCCGTCGCGAGACCGTCACGGGCGACCTCGGCGAGCTGCCGGCTCAGCTCGTCGACCTTGCGCATTCCCTCCTCGAACGCGGACAGGGCGCGGAACGCGGAGCCGTACCGGCGCTGGTCGGCGATGCCCATACGGGGGATGCGTGCCCCCCGGCCGTCGAAGCGGTAGGTCCCGCTCGCGCTCGTCGACCTGCGAACGTTGGCGGAGCTGCGCAGGAATCCTTGCAGATAGTCCGTGTCGAGCTGCTCGCTGGCCGAGACCGGCTCCTGACCGTCGTAGGCCACGAGCCCGGCTCGGGCCAGATCCGCGACGCTGGTGGTGGCGGCGTCCAGCGAGCCCGGCCCGCCACCCGCGGCGAGCTCGGGCAGGAGGGCGGCCAGGCGACGGATCCGGTCCTCGAGTTCCTTGCGCAGGGCGGCGTACTCACCGGGGTAGTCGCGGTGCCGGTGAAGGAGATGGCTTCCGGGTGTCAGATCGACCGTATCGTCCAGGAGTTCGATCAGCGGGACGTCGGCAACCTGGTCAGGGCGTGGTTCCAGATCAGCGTCCGGGCTGTTGTCCGTCAGGTCGACCATGCGCACGGTGTGGTTCGTGTCCGCGCCTGCCGTGCTCTCGGGACGCTGAAGACACCACAGATGGACAGGCAGAGCGTGCGAGGTCGCCGTACCAGGCGGCAAGGCGACGACTTGGCGCAGGATGCCCCGGCGTACAAGCTCCGCCCGGATGCGGCGACCTGCCTTGCGGTAGGCGACCGAGGCCGGCATGACCATCAGGACGTGGCCGCCGGGCACGGTGTGCGCGTAGGCATGCTGCAGCCATGCGAGCTCGCCTTCGGCTTTGGACGGGGTGCCGAGGTCCCAACGGGAGTCGAGCAGCAGCTCCTCCCGCCCCCACTCGGTCACGCCGGCCGGAGGATCACAGACGACGAGATCAGCCTTGAGGTCCTGCCATTCATCCGCGCGCAATGAGTCACCTGCCACGATGCGCACGCCTGATCGGCCCAGCAGGTCTGCGCGGAGCTGTGCGAAGCGGGCGCTGTCGGTATCCATCTCCTGTCCGCGGCACCGCGTGCCGGCTTCGGAGGCGACGGACAGGAGCAGCACCCCGATTCCGCAAGCGGGATCGAAGACGGTGGCGTCGGACGTCAGTTCGGGAGCGAAGTGGCACACGGCACGCACCACCCGCTCAGGCGTTACCTGGTCGGAGCCGGCGCGCCGAGCGGAGTCCATGAACCGTTCGGTCAGGCCGTTCACGAGGTCGGCGGGGGATTCGGTCTGCACGAGCCGCTGCACACGGGTGGCGATGTCGTCCGGCACTCCGGTTCCGGCTTCTCCGGTCAGCACCGCGGCCACCTGCGCCAGGCCCACGATCATCTGCTCCCCGTACACAGCCCGCATGGCCTGCCACAACTCGACCTCGGGTGAGACCTCCTGGCCTTTGCGTTGCTTTTCCAGCCATTCCTGGACCTCCGCGAGCGCGTAGAGCGGACTGTTCGCGGCACCTGCCGCCGGCACGGGGAAGTCGTCGTAGCGCCGGCGCCAGTTGGAGACAGCAGCTCGGGTGACTCCGGCCAACCGAGCGATCTCGGCGCCGGTGACCAGTGGTCCGACCGGTGAAGCGGCAGTGTCCGTCATAGCCCCAGCGTACACGGACGGTTACATTGTTTCCAGAATAGACTCCGTTGACGACGTACACATGCATTTGTCATTATCTTCCGTATACCCAGAGGCCATCCACTGCCCGGTACCGGCCCCCGGCTCGCCGCGGGCGGCGAGGGCGACCGGGAGGTCGGGCCGGGACTCGGCGAACTCGGTGGCGGTCTCGATGCCGGCCAGTCCCTCACCGACGACCAGCACGGTGCCGCCCCCGCCCAGGCCGGCGAGGTGACCGGCCGCTCGCGCGGACGCAGCGCCGCGGAGCGGCCGGTCACCTCGCAGGCGTGCTCGGCCACGCCGGGACGCCATGGTGGGCTGCCGCACCCCGGTACCGGCGAACATGCCGGCGAGCTTGCGGAACGCGAGGTTCTGGCCGGTCGCGAGCTGGTGGAGGCCATCCCCTCGACGAGTCGGGCTCGGCGTTGACGACGGTGATCTCGGTGTCGGCCGGGGAAAGCAGGCGGGCCGGGTTCCCGGCGGCGAAGGCCCCGGCACAGCCGGCGCCGAGTACGACGATGCGGTGCTTCATGGCGTGCTCCTTTGTCGTTCGCGTGCTCCTTGAACGAGACGGCGCCCCGATTGCCGACAGGAGCCGGGGCTGACGCGGGTCACCGGACCGGAGCGTGCGGCTGAGCCTCCGGCAGGCGCTCCGGCCTGTCTCGCGGCGCTCCGGAGGATGGGGGGGAACCGGGGCCGCCGCCGTTCGGGTGAGGCGTGGCGGGGGCCGCACCGCGCGGAAACCAAGGAATACGGAGCCGTCGGCGGTTCTGGGCGCGGCGAATGGATCGATGCGAAGTGGCAGCCTGCTGTCCGCCTCGCCAAACTGAAACCGATGGTTCCTGATCAGGGACCGTCCGGCCGGCCATTGGCGATCCATACGTCCTCAGGAGATGTAATGGTGGAGCAGTCCGAGGTCCCCATATCCCGGCCCGACGAACCTGCCGTCACCCTGAGCGACACCGGGTACGGCAGGGTGCAGACCGAGCGGAAACTCGCGGAAACACTGGCCGAGGTCACCGGCTCCGACCATGTCCCGGCCGAAAGTCACTTCTTCAACGACCTCGGCGCGAATTCCCTGGTGATGGCCCAGTTCTGCGCGCGCCTGCGGAAAAACCCGGATCTCCCCTCGCCGTCCATGCGGGACATCTACCGGCATCCCACGATTCGGAGCCTGACGGCGGCCCTCGTACAGACCGCTGCCGCCGATGCGGCCACGCCCTCGCCGGAGCCCACGGCGTCCCCCGCTCCGGTGACGCGCGCGAGCTGCGCCCACCATCTGCTGTGCGGGGCGGCCCAGCTGCTGATCTTCCTGGTGTATTCCCTCGTCTGGGGATTCGGCACCGCCCGCGGGTACGAGTGGATCGCCGCCGGTTCCGGGTTCGTCACCATCTACGTGCGGTCGGTGCTGTTCGGCGGCATCGGTTTCATCGCCCTGTGCACATTTCCGGTCATCGCGAAATGGCTGCTCGTCGGCCGCTGGAAACCGGGCGAGTTCCCCATCTGGGGGGCGGCGTATCTGCGCTTCTGGTTCGTGAAGGTGCTGCTGCACGCGAATCCGATGGTGTTCTTCGTCGGGACCCCGCTGTACGTGCTGTATCTGCGGGCCCTGGGCGCGCGGATCGGCAAGGGCGTCACGATCCTCTCCCGCTCCGTCCCGGTCTGCACCGACCTGCTGACGATCGGTGCCGGGACGGTGATCCGCAAGGAGTCGTTCTTCCTCTGCTACCGGGCCCACGCGGGCCGGATCCAGACCGGCCGGGTCACACTGGGCCGGGACGTGTACGTCGGCGAGAAGACCGTCCTGGACATCGGCACCTCGCTGGGCGACGGCGCACAGCTGGGCCATGCCTCCTCGCTGCACAGCGGCCAGGCGGTGCCGGACGGCGAGCGCTGGCACGGCTCCCCGGCGGAGCCCGCCCAGGTCGACTACCTGCGGGTCGCGCCGGCCAGGTGCGGCACCGTGCGCCGGGCCTGGTTCGGTGGGCTCACGCTGCTGCAGACGCTCTTCCTGTACCTGCCGCTCACCCTCGGCGGCGTGTACATGGTCTTCACCGAGGTCCCGGCGATCGGCGAGCGACTCGATCCGCAGACGGCGGTGCTGACCCGGCCGGAGCTGATTCCGGACGCGCTCGGTGTCTCGCTGGCCCTGTTCTCCGGCTTCCTCGTCCTGGGCCTCGCCGCCCTGTACACCGTTCCGCGTCTGCTGGGTCTGTTCGTCAAACCCGACCGGGTGTATCCGCTGTACGGATTCCACTACACGCTGCACCGGGCGGCGGCGCGCATGACGAACCTCAGGTTCTTCGCCTGGCTTTTCGGCGACAGTTCGTACATCGTGCATTATCTGCGCGGGCTCGGCTACGACCTGTCACGGGTGGAGCAGACCGGATCCAATTTCGGCACCGAGATGCAGCACGAGACCCCGTTCCTGGTCACGGTCGGCAGCGGAACGATGGTCGCCGACGGACTCTCCGTCATCAACGCCGATTATTCCAGTACGTCCTTCCGGGTGTCCCGGGTGTCGATCGGGCCACGCAATTTCCTCGGCAACAACATCGCCTATCCCGTGGGCGGCAGGACGGGCGAGAACTGCCTTCTCGCCACCAAGGTGATGATTCCCCTCGACGGTGAGGTACGGGAAGGCGTGGGGCTGCTCGGCTCGCCGTGTTTCGAGATTCCCCGCTCGGTGGACCGGGACGCCCGGTTCGACCATCTCCGGAAAGGCGACGAACTGCGCCGCCATCTCGCCGCGAAGAACCGCTACAACCTGCGCACGATGGCCCTGATGCTGTGCGTGCGCTGGCTCCACGTCTTCGCGCTCACCCTGTTCGGACTCGTCTCCGTGGACCTGTACGGCGTGGTCGGGCACGTGGTGATCGCCCTGTATCTGGCCGTGACGCTCGCCTTCTCCACCGCGTATTACATTTTCGTGGAGCGCTGCCTGACGTCGTTCCGTGGACTCACCCCCCAATTGTGTTCCATCTACCACCCGATTTTCTGGTGGCACGAGCGCGTGTGGAAAATGCCGACCGAGTATCTCAATGTCTTCAACGGCACTCCTTTCAAGACCCTGGTCTGGCGGCTGCTGGGGGTGCGCATCGGCCGCCGGGTGTTCGACGACGGCTGCTACATCACCGAACGCACCCTGGCCACCATCGGTGACGACTGCACCCTCAACGCCGGGAGCAAGATCCAGTGCCACTCCCAGGAGGACGGCACGTTCAAGTCCGACGGCACCACGCTCGGCGTCGGCTGCACGCTGGGCGTCGGCGCCCATGTGCACTACGGCGTGACCATGGGCGACGGCTCGGTGCTGGCACCCGATTCCTTCCTCATGAAAGGCGAGGAAGTCCCCCCGAACGCGCAGTGGGGCGGCAACCCGGCCGTGGACATGCACGGGGCCGGCAGCCGGCCCGGCGGCACGGGCCGGGCCCTGGAAGCGACCGACGCCCCCGCGTCCGTCACGAGGTGAGGAAGGCCATTCGATGGGAACGCGCGTGGAAGCGGACCGGGAGTTCTGGAGCCGTGTGCTGACCGCGGGCGGCGGCACCGCCGTGCCGCGGTGGGTCCGGGAGCCGGTTCCGGGAGCGTCGGAGCAGGAGACGCCGGTACCGGACGACGTGGTGACCTCGGTGCGCGCACTGGTGCGGCGGTCGGGACTGCCGCTGAGCGCGCTGCTGCTGGCGGCGCACGCCAAGGTGCTGGCCGCGCTGTCCGGCGAGCGGGAGGTGGTGACGGGGTACGCCGCCGGAGTGCGCGGCGAGCCGCTGCCGTGCCGCCTGACCGTGCCCCCGGGCTCCTGGCGGGCGCTGGTGTCGGCCGCCGAGCGCGCCGAGGCGGAAGTGCTGGCGCACCGGGAGTTCCCAGTGGCCGGGCTGCGGCGGGAGCTGGGGGTGAGCGAGCCGTCGTACGAGGTCGTGTTCGGCCCCATGGGCGCCGAGGAGGACCATGCCGACGACGGTGTCCTGCAGGTGCGCTGGTGCGACCGGGGCGGCCGGCTGAAGCTGCGCCTGCGGTACCGCACGGACGTGCTGGACGCGGAGAGCGCGGACCGTGTCGGCGGCTACCACCTGAAGGCGCTGCGGCTGCTGGCGGCCGATCCGGACGCCGACCACGCCCAGCAGAGTCTGCTGTCGGCCGTGGAGGTGCGGGAGCAGCTGGAAGGGCTGGCGGGGCCGTTCCGGGCGCTGCCGGACGCACGCGCGCACGAACTGTTCGAGCAGCGGGTGCGGGCGCATCCGCAGGCGGTGGCCGCGGTGCACGGCGAGCGGGAGTGGACGTACGGGGAGCTGAACGCGCGGGCCAACCGGCTCGCGCGGGCGCTGCTGGCCCGCGGGCTGGGCCGGGAGGACGTGGTCGCCGTCGTCACCGAACGGAACCTGGACTGGCTGGCGGCGACGCTGGCGGTGTTCAAGGCGGGCGGGGCGTATCTGCCGATCGAGCCGCACTTCCCGGCGGGCCGTGTCGCGGCGACGCTGTCGCGGGCGGGGTGCCGGCTGGTCCTCACCGAGTCCGGGAGCACCGAGACCCTGGACCAGGCGCTGGCCACCGTACCGGGCGCCGAGAAGCTGCTGGTGGAGACGGCGTACGCGGAACCGCACGCCGACGACGACCTGGGGGTGCGGGTCGACCCCGGTCAGCTGGCCTACATCTTCTTCACCTCCGGCTCCACCGGCGAGCCGAAGGGCGCGATGTGCGAGCACGCGGGCCTGCTCAACCACCTGTACGCCAAGATCGACGACCTGGGGATCGGTGAGGGGTCCGTGGTGGCGCAGACCGCCCCGCAGTGCTTCGACATCTCCCTGTGGCAGCTGGTGTCCGCGCTGCTGGTCGGCGGGCGGACCCTGCTGATCGGCCAGGACGTGGTCGTGGACGTGGAGCGGTTCGTCGACACGCTGGTGCGGGGCCGGGTCGCCGTGACCCAGCTCGTGCCCTCCTACCTGGAGGTCGTGGTCTCGTACCTGGAACAGCACCCGCGGGCGTTGCCGGACCTGCGGTGGGTGTCGGTGACGGGTGAGGCGCTGAAACGGGAGCTGGTGCAGCGCTGGTTCGCGCTCCAGCCGGAGATCAGGCTGCTCAACGCCTACGGACTGACGGAGACCTCGGACGACACCAACCACGAGGTCCTGGCCGGCGTACCCGACCGCGTGCTGCTGGGGCGCGCGGTCAACAACGTGCGCGTGTACGTCGTGGACGAGCAGCTGGCGCTGGTGCCGCTGGGCGCTCCCGGGCTGATCGCGTTCTCCGGGATCTGTGTGGGCCGGGGGTACGTCAACGATCCCGAGCGGACCCGGGAGGCCTACCGGACGGACCCGTACCGGCCCGGGGAGCGGCTCTACCTGGGCGGTGACTGGGGGCGCTGGCACCCCGGCGGCAAGCTGGAGTTCCTCGGCCGCCGGGACAGCCAGGTCAAGATCCGTGGCTTCCGGATCGAGATCGGCGAGATCGAGAACACCCTGCTGCGGGTGGACGGGGTACGGGACGGTGCGGTGGTCGTCGTCGAGCGGGGCGGCGGGAACACGCAGCTGATCGCCTTCCACACCGGCCGGCGTCACCAGCCGGACGTGCTGCGCGAGGCGCTCGCGGCGGCACTGCCCGCCTACATGGTCCCGGCGGCCTTCCACTGGCGGGAGAGCCTGCCGCTGACCGGCAACGGCAAGATCGACCGGAAGGCCCTGACCGCGGAGGCCGCGCGGACGGGCACCGGACCGGACGCGGCGGACAGCGCGGACCGGGACGCGCTCAGCCCGACCGAGCGGCGGCTGGCAGCGGCCTGGGCCGAGCTGCTGGGCGTGCCCGAGCACCGGATCGGCCGGACGGACCACTTCTTCGACTCGGGCGGCACGTCCCTGTCGGCCGTCAAGCTCAGCATCGCGCTCGACCGCGCGGTCTCCCTGCGGGACATCACCCGGCACCCCGTGCTCGCCGATCTGGCCGCCCTCCTCGACGGCGCCGCCCGGCAGCGCCCGGAGCTGCTCCAGCCCCTGTCGGAGGCGGACGGCGCCCCGGAGTGCGCGCTGGTCTGCTTCCCGTACGCGGGCGGCAACGCGGTGAACTACCGGCCGATGGCGGCGGCGCTGGCGGGCAGCGGTCCGGCGGTCCTCGCGGTGGACCTGCCCGGTCACGACCTGGCGGCGCACCGGGAGCCGTTCGCGTCGATCGCGGACGTCGCCGCACAGGTCGCCGACGAGATCACGGCGCGCGGCCTGACCCGGGTCATGCTGTGGGGGCACTCGTCGGGCGCCGCGCCGGCCCTGGAGACGGCCAGGACGCTCCAGGAGCGCGGTGTGCGGGTCACGCGGGTGTTCCTCGGGGCGCAGCTGCTCGGCACCGCCGAGGAGCGCGGTGCCGCCGTCGCCGAGCTGACGAGCCTGAGCGACGCGGAGATCGCTGCGCGGCTGACCGCGGACAGCGGCTACACCGAACTCGCCGAACTGAACGCGCGGCACGCCGAGCACATCGGTGCCGCCTACCGGCACGACTGCGTGTCCGCCCACCGCTACTTCCAGGCGGTCCTTCAAGCCCCGCCGCCGGTGAAGCTGTCCGCGCCGGTCTCGGTGGTGGTCGCCGCCGACGACCCGCACACCGCCGGCCACGCCGACCACCACCGTGACTGGCTGCTCCTGGCCGAGCACGTGGATCTGCACGAACTGGCCGACGGGGGCCACTACTTCCTCCGCACCCGTCCGGCCGAGGCCGCGCAGGCCGTCCTGAGCGCGGCCGTCCCCCTGGCCTCCACCTGACCCGTACGTCCACGCGACGGGCGACCGAAAGGAAACCGAGATGCCGTCCTCATCCCTGGCAGCACCGCTCGACGTGGAGCTGCGGCCGGACAGACCCGCGCTGCTGCGCGTGGACCGGCCCGCCGACGCCGCGAGCTGGGCGGCCGAACACCGCGAGGCGTTGCGGGCACAGGTCACCGAGCACGGGGCGCTGCTCGTCCGCGGGCTCGGACTGAAGGACGCGGACCAGGTCGGTGCCGTCTTCGCCCGGCTGGCCGGCACGCTCATGCCGGAGCGGGAGGCCTTCGCCCCCCGGCAGGACCACGGCCGGGGGCTGTACTCCTCCACGCCCTGGCCGGCCAACCAGCCGATGTGCATGCACCACGAGCTGAGTTACCCGCTGGAGGTGCCCGGCCTGCTGCTGTTCGCCTGTCTGACCGCGCCCGAGCAGGGCGGGGCGACCGCGGTCGCCGACGCCGGGCAGGTCCTCGACGCCCTGCCCGCCGCGCTGACGGAGCGGTTCGAGCAGGAGGGCTGGCTGCTGACCCGTACGTACAACGAGGAGATCGGGGCGTCCCTGGCCGAGTCGTTCGGCACCGACGACCGCGCGGAGATCGAGCGCTACTGCCGGGCCAACGCCATCGAGTTCCACTGGCAGGACGACGGGTCCCTGCGCACCGAGCAGCGCCGCTGCGCCGTCGTACGGCACCCGGTCACCGGCAGGCGGTGCTGGTTCAACCAGATCGCCTTCCTCAACGAGTGGACGCTGGCCCCGGAGGTGCGCGAGTACCTGGTGGACGAGTACGGCGCCGACAGCCTGCCGTTCAACACCCGGTACGGCGACGGCAGCCCGATCGGCGAGGACGTCGTCCAGCTCCTGAACGCCACCTACGAGGAGCACACCCGGCGCGAACCCTGGCAGGCCGGCGACCTGATGCTCGTGGACAACATCGGCACCGCGCACAGCCGGGAGGCGTTCACCGGCGAGCGGCAGGTGCTGGTCGCCATGGCCGAGCCGCGCCGCCTGTCCGACGCCTGCCCGACGGGGGAGGCGAGCCGTCGATGACCGACATGCTGTCGACCGCCGCCGAACCGGACACGCCCCACCCCGGACCGGCGCCCACCTTCGCGGTGATCTCCGGCAAGCAGGTGGAGCAGGCCCTCGGCGGGCGCGAGAAGGAGCTGGTGGACCTGGTGGAGGCCACCTACCGGCTGCACGGCGCCGGGGACTCGGTCAACCCGCCCTCGTACTTCCTGCGCTTCCCCGACCGTCCGACCGCCCGGATCATCGCGCTGCCCGCCTCCATCGGCGGCACCACGCGGGTGGACGGCCTGAAGTGGATCTCCAGCTTCCCCGACAACGTGCGGACCGGGCTGCCCCGGGCCTCCGCGGTCCTGATCCTCAACGACCACGACACCGGCTACCCGTTCGCGTGCCTGGAGAGTTCCGTCATCAGCGCCACCCGGACCGCGGCCTCCGCCGCGCTGGCGGCCGACTGGCTCAGCCGCACCCGGAGCCGCCCCCGCCGCGTCGGGTTCTTCGGCACCGGCCTGATCGCCCGGTACATCCACACGTTCCTGGCCGGATCCGGCTGGACCTTCGACGCCGTCGGCGTGCACGACGTGTCCCCCGACAGCACCGCCGGCTTCTGCGGCTATCTGCGGCAGGCCGGCGCCACCGGTCAGGTCACCGTCCACGACAGCGCCGAGGGCCTCGTCCGCTCCAGCGACCTCGTGGTCTTCGCCACCGTCGCCGGCCGGCCCCATGTCACGGCCCCGGGCTGGTTCACCCACAACCCCCTGGTGCTGCACGTGTCGCTGCGCGACCTCGCGCCCGAGATCCTGCTCGCCTCGGCCAACTTCGTGGACGACGTGGAGCACTGTCTGAAGGCGGACACCTCCCCGCACCTGGCCGAGCAGCACACCGGGAACCGCGACTTCCTCAACGGGACCCTCTACGACGTGCTGCAGGGACGGGCCGCGCCGCCCGACGACCAGCCGGTCATCTTCTCGCCCTTCGGCCTCGGCGTCCTCGACCTGGCCGTCGGCAAGTACGTCTACGACCAAGTGGCCCGGGCGGGAGAACTCCGCCTCGTCGACGACTTCTTCCACGATCTGCGCCGGTACGGCTGAGGCCGTTGCCCTCAGCCCTGGGACCAGGAGGCCTGCCGTGCCCGTCATCTCCGCTCCCCACGCCTTCAACGAAGGAAGTCTCTTCATCGATCTAGAGTCGATTTTCGGACACCGCCTCTACCTCAAGTGCGAGGGCTTCAACTTCGCCGGCTCCATCAAGTTGAAGGCCGCGAAGGAGATGGTGGAGAGCGCCGAGCGGGACGGATCCCTGACGCCGGATTCCATCCTCGTGGAGTCCTCGTCCGGAAACCTGGGCGTCGCGCTCAGCATGATCGCCGCCAGCAAGGGCTACCGGTTCCTGTGCGTGACGGACTCCCGGTGCAACCTGTCGACGAAACTGCTGATGGAAGCCCTCGGCAGCCACGTGCACGTCGTGACCGACCTGGACGCCAACGGCGGCTTCCTGGGCACACGGCTCGAATACGTCCGCTCGCTGTGCGCGTCCGACGACCGCTATGTGTGGCTCAGCCAGTACACCAACGCGGGCAACTGGCGGGCGCACTTCCGTACGACGGCACCGGAGATCGCCGTCCACTTCCCGCGCCTGGACGTGCTGTTCGTCGGGACGGGCACCGCCGGGACGCTGATGGGCTGCGCCCGCTACTTCCGCAAGTGGCACCGGCCGGTGCGGATCGTCGCCGTGGACAGCGTGGGCTCGGTGGCCTTCGGCGGCACCCCCGGCCGCCGGATGATCCCCGGCCTGGGCATGAGCATGCGCCCCCCGCTGCTCGACGAGGAGTACGTGGACGAGGTGATCCGGGTGGAGGAGGCGGACACCATCCGCACCTGCCACCGCCTGGCCAGACGGGGCTTCCTGTTCGGCGGCTCCACGGGGACCGTGGTGAGCGCCGCGACGGACTGGCTGGCCCGGCACGGCACCCGTGACCTCACGGCGGTGGCGATAGCCCCCGACCTCGGCGAGCGCTACCTCGACACCATCTACCAGAGCAACTGGCTGCAGGATCTCTACGGCGAACACCTGCTCGACTCCGCCCAGGTGCACACCGCCTGGGAGGAGAACTCCGCGTCACGGGCGCCGGGCCGCCGCCGAAGATCGTAGAGACGGCTCAGGCCGGCGCTTCCACCGTGAGGGGCCGGCCGATCAGCGTGGTCCCGAGGATCCGGGCGTCCTCGCGGCGGCCGGCTGGACGCTGCCGCCGGCCAGGGCGGGACAGGCCCATGGCCGCGTCGCGCGTGCCGGGCGGCCACCGGGTGGCCCCGCCAGTCGGCCCCGCCAGTCGCCGAGGCCGTCGCGCACCTGCTGAGTCATGCGGGGCGTCCCCGCTCACGGCCACGGCCGAGGGGACGCCGGTGCGGCCAGGCATGACCGAAACGGTGTCAGCCGACCGGTTCCGGTTCCGGAGCAGGGGCCCGCCACGGGATCCGGAAGGTGGTCGCCGTGACGATCAGGGCGGAGGCCGCCACCGTGGCCATGCCCACGGTCAGGTTCGCCGCTCCGGCGACGAAGCCGATCAGGGCCGGACCGGCCAGCAGGCCCGTGGTGCCCATCGCGGCGACCAGCGCCAGCGCGTCCGCGCCGCGGCCGGCCGCCGCCACGTAGACGCACGGGGTGACGGCCGCCGCGCCGAGGCCGACGCAGGCGAAGCCGAGCAGCGTGGGCACCACTCCCCCGGCGAGCAGCGCGAGGGCGAGGCCCACGGCGGCCACCGCGCTGCCGGCCCGCACCACGCGTCCGTCGCCCCAGCGGGTGCGCCAGCGGTCCGCCCGCACACGGGCCAGCAGCATCATCACGGAGACGACCGCGATGCCCAGCGGGGCGACGGTCGCCGACGCCTTCACGGCGTCCTTCATGTAGAGCGTCGACCAGTCGTTCATCGCGCCCTCGGTGATCGTGCCGAAGGCCATGGCGCAGCCCATGAGGAGGGTCGTGCCGGAGGGCAGGCCGCGGCGGGTACGGCGCTTCGGCCCGTCCGGGGTCGTGGGGTCCGGCTCCCGGTGGGTCAGCAGACCCGGCCGGGCGCCGGCGAGGAGAAGCAGCAACAGTGCCCCGGCCACGCCGAAGTGCGCCGCGACGGACGCGGTCAGGGTGGTCACGCCGGAGGCGATCAGGGCGGCGGCGAGCAGCCCGCCGCTGAAGGTGGCGTGCAACTGGGACATGGCCGTACGCCCGTGGGCGCTCTCCAGCGCGGCGCCCTGCGCGTTCATGGCCACGTTGAGGCAGCCCACCGCGACGCCGTCGGCGCACACGGCGAGCAGCGCGAGCGGGTAGTCCGGTACGGCGGACAGGGCGGCCAGGACGGCGATCAGGGCCGCGGCGGAAGCGAGGGACAGCAGGCGGGAGCCGAGGCGCCGCATCAGGACGGCGACCAGCGGGAAGGAGGCCGCCGCGCCGGCCCCGCAGGCCATCAGCAGCAGACCCACCTCGCCGGCGCCCAGGTCCAGCCGGGTCTTCAGCGCGGGCAGCCGGGACACCCAGGTGCCGTACTGGAGGCCGAGGAAGCAGAACAGGGCCGCGATCGACCACTTGGCCCGCTGGAAGGAGGGTGCGGTCATCAGCTCGCCTTCCGCAGGGCGGCGACCTGTGCCGACATGTACACGGCGCCGCTGCCGTAGCCGGCCGGCACACGCGCCTCGTGGTGGGGGCGGTAGCCGTTGGCCCGCCAGAAGGGCTCCTTGCCGGCGATGGCGACCAGCGACATGGTCGTGAAGCCCCGGGCGCGGGCGGTGTCCGTGAGGTGCCGGACCAGACGGGTGCCCAGGCCCCGGCGCCGCAGGGGCGCGCTGACGACCAGGTCGTGCAGGTGGAGGTTGGTGGCGTGGTGGGCGACCGGTTCCGGGCGGGTCAGGTCGGGACAGTGGAGCCGCCGGTAGGGCAGGGCGAGGACGTAGCCCGCGATCCGGCCGTCGAGGTCCAGGACGAAGCTGGTGCCCGCCGAGGCCCGGGACCGCAGGCCGGCCTCGCCCTCCGTGAGCGGGGTGTCCGCGTACGCCCCGGCCTCCAGGGCGGCGACCTGGGGCCAGTCGGCCTCGGTGATGCCCCGTATGAGGGCTGTCATGTCAGTGGTGTCCTTCCTGGCCACGGGTGCACACGGTCGGCAGCGGGCGGATGCCGTTGAACCCCTGGGTCATGTAACTGGCGGCGTAGGCGCCGGCGGAGAGGATCCAGACGGGGTCGCCGGATCCGACGGACCGGGGCACGCGCACCGGGTACCGGCCGTCGCCGTAGGCGTCGTCGCTGTCGCAGGTGGGTCCGGCGACGATCGCGGGGACGTGCTCCTCGGTCTCCCGCCCCGGGAAGACCAGCGGGTGGGTCACCTGGTCCATCTCGTACAGGCCGTTGAACTTGCCCACGCTCAGGTACAGCCACCGGGCACGCCCGCCGTCCGGCTGTGTCCGCTCGGTCAGCCGGACCACGTGGGCGCGGATCACGCCGTGATCGGCGACCAGGTGACGTCCCGGCTCCAGTACGAAGTCGAGCGGGGCGGCGGCCAGCGCGTTCAGGCGTTCCATGCCCTCGCGGAGCACGGTGAAGATCTTGTCCAGCGGCGGGTCGAGGGGGGTGCCGCGCCGGTCGAGATAGCCGAGCGCGGGCAGCCCGCCACCGAGGTTCACATGGTCGGGTACGATCCCCCGCGCGGCCAGCGCCGTCAGGGTTCCGGCGAGGGTGTCCAGGGCCTGCTGCCAGGCCTCGCCGGTCATCTGCTGGGAGCCGACGTGCACGGACAGCCCCGCCGGGACGAGGCCGGCGGCGCGGGCCGTGCTCAGGACGCGGACGGCGTCGTCCGGTGCGCACCCGAACTTGCGGTTCAGGCCCCACAGGGCGCCGTCCCCGCTGGTGGCGAGGCGGCAGAACACGCGAGCGCGGGGCGCGTGCGCGGCGATGGCGGTGACGTCCTCGACGCTGTCGGTGGCGAACGTGCGGACACCCAGGCGGTGGGCTTGGGCGATGTCGTGGTCGGACTTGATGGTGTTGCCGTAGTGGATGTGGCCGGGGTGCGCACCGGCGCGCAGGGCTTGCTCGATCTCGGCGGGGCTCGCGGCGTCGAATCCCGATCCGCGGGCGGCCAGGCTGTGCAGGACCTCGTCGACGGGGCAGGCCTTGAGTGCGAAGCGGATGCGGGTTCCGGGTAGTTCGCGCAGCAGGGTGTCGTATTGGTGCTCTATGCCGGTGAGGTCGTAGAGGAGGCGGTCGGTGGTGCCGGTGCGGGTGCGTGGTGGTTGGTCGCGCAGTTCCCCGCGCCCCTTCAGGCCGCTCATGGGCGGGTCGCTTCCATGAGTGCGGGCCAGGCCTCGATCAGGTCGGCGAACGATGCGATGTCCTGCTCGGCCTCGTCCAGTAACCGGGCTCGGTCCGCGGCGAGTTGGTCCGCGAACGCCGCGTACCGACCGCCCAGTTTGCGGTAGGCGGTGTCGACCCGGTCCAGGCGCCAGATGTTCTCCGTGCGGTCCAGGCCGGTGCTCTCGCGCAGGAAACCGGTGACCGCATCGGCCCGCACGTGATGCCGGCCGTCCAGCAGACCCGCGCCCTCGGCCGCCATCCGGTCGTACACGTCGTGGAAGTAGAGCATCGAGAGGAGGAACTTCACGAACCGGCGCTGGTAGGCCGGGAAGCCGGTGTCGGTGCGCCGTTCGGGGGTGTGGAAGTTCTCGATGTGGCGGTTGTGGAGGATGCCGGGCAGGCCCGCGTCGTGGACGAGGTGGAGGAGGAAGTAGTCGCTGCCGATGGTGTCGGTGGCGGGCGGGAGGGGGACGCGCTCGTACACCGCGCGGTCGAAGGCGACGTTGCACATGTCGACGCGCATGGGGTCGACCAGGGTGAGGGTGGAGTGGTCCCCGGTGAAGGGAGCGGTGCCCGCGCCGGTGAAGGACTCCTCGACCAGCGCGCGTGTGCGGTCCTCCGGCCAGTCGCCGGGGGCCCAGAGGCTGACCACGTCGTGGTAGACGGCCTGGTCCAGGCGTCGTATCTCCCCGATGTCCACGGAGAGTTCGCCGATGAAGGAGGCTCCGGCCAGGGAGACCGGGCGGTGGGCCAGTGCCGGGTCGAGGTCGGTGCGGGTGACTCCGGCCGAGGCGTCGGCGGCGGGGCGGCCGAGCCAGGGCAGCTCGTGGTGGACGGGGAACACGGGCTGTCCGGCGTGGAGCTGGTAGGTGCTGTCGGAGTCGCGGCGGTGCACCGAGTCGCAGCCGAGGGCGGCGGCCAACAGGAAGGCGCGGTTGGTGCAGGCGCCGTAGGAGACGGCGGGCGGGAGCATCAGGTGGAGCAGGCGGTCCGGTTGGGGCAGGCCCGCCTTCCGGATGAGCCGGCGCAGGAAGTCCCGCTGGGCCTCCTCGTCGTAGTGGTGGACGGTCACGCCCTGGTGTGCGGGCAGGGCGGCGACGGTGCGGGTGTGCTCGGCCCGGGTGCGGTCGTCGGCGGAGTCCAGGATCAGCAGCTGGACGTCGGCGTCGAAGTGCCGGGCGGCGTAGGCGGCTTCGGCGTGCAGGGCGGTGATGGTGGCGGAGCAGGCCCGGTTGGTGGGCAGGGTGAGGCAGACGCGGTTCACCGGGCACCTTCCGCGGCGGCCCAGGAATCGAGGCCGAGCAGCCTGCGTCCCAGGTCGTTCAGTTCGGCGGGGCCGTAGCGGAGGGCTTCGGGCTCGCGGGCGTCGCCGAGCAGGGTGGCGTTCCAGTCGGGGGTGGCGAGGGTGCGCCAGGACTGCACGCGGGAGTCGCGCAGGGTCGTGTGCTCCTCCAGCGCGGGCATCATCGACAGGTACTGGACGGCTCGGACAGCGTTGTCGGAGAGGTTGGGCGCCACGCCGTGGGCGAGCAGCCCGTTGAAGATCAGCAGGTCGCCGGCCTGGAGGTCGGGGCGGACCACCGGGAACTCGGCGCGGTCGGTGTTCGGGCGGACCGGGTCGCGGGCGGGCGGCTGGGCGAGGCGCCACTCCTCGAAGCGGCGGAAGAGTTCGGGCGCGCACTGGAAGCCGCCGAGTTCGGGGCGGGTGTCGGTGAGCGCGATGATGCCCTGCACGCGCTGCGGCAGGACGGCGAGGGTGGTGTCGACGTCCCAGTGCAGCTCGATGTCGAAGCCCTCGTCGGTGGGCTCGATGAGGGAGCGCGAACGGGTGCGGATGTTGGGCGGGTTGAGGTTGAGGCGGTCCAGGGTGACCCACAGTTCCGGGCTGTCCCAGACGTCCACGAAGGCGTCGTAGACGCGCTGGTTCTGCCGGCTGTCCCACAGGAGCTGGTGGTGGTAGGCCTCGACGAAGCCGTAGATGTAGAGGTGCCGGTCGAGTTCGGAGCGGAACTCCGGTTCGTCGTACCAGGTGTCGGGGCGGTCGGGGTCGAGCCCCTGGAACTCCCAGGCGAAGTCGAGGAGTTCCTTGGCCTCACCGGGCGTGATGGCCTCGCGTACGACGACGTAGCCGTACGACTGCCAGAAGGCGAAGTCCTCCTCGGACAGCACGCGCAGCGGCTGGGTCTTCGCCAGGTCGCGCAGGGGGGTCGGGGCGAGGTAGCTCTCGCCGTCGGCGCTGAAGTAGGGGCGGCCGGTCGCCGCGCGGTGGAGGAAGGGGTGGGGCGTCTGCATGCGATTCCTCTGGAACTGGAACACAGGTGTGCGGTTGAGATCCGGGAAAAGAGCACGATCGAGTGGGCCGCCCGCTGCGGCGGGCGGCCGGTGAGCCCGTGGGTCAGCCCGCGACGACGGCTTCGGCCGCCGCCACACCGCAGACGCGGGCGGCGCCGTAGGTGGCGATGTGCAGGGCGCCGCGCGGCGGTGCCTGGGGCAGGCCCATCTCGACCACGACGGTGTCGGGCCGGGCGGCGAGCAGGGTGTCGAGCGCGGAGCGCATCCAGTCGTGCCGGTGCTCGTCGCGGACCACGGCGACGATCCGGCGGCCGTCCGCCGCGTCGAGGACGGCGGCCCCGGCGCCTTCGCCGGTGAAGGAGCCGGAGGCGCTGCCGGGCAGTCGCCGCTCCAGCTCGGCGGCGACGCCCCAGGGGGTCTGGTCGCCGACGGCGATGTTCGGGGCGGGGTTGAACCGGGCGACGTACACCGGTGTGGTGAGCGGTGCGGCGGCGCCCGCGCGGGTCACGGTCAGCGCACGGCGGGCCGCGACCAGACCGATCTCCGGGTCGGCCGGGGTCTTCTCCGCGTCGCCGCGGGCCGCGACGGTCCAGGCGGCCAGGTCACGGACCCGGGCCGCCGCGTCGGCGAGCCGTTCCTCGGGCAGTTCACCGGAGCGTACGGCGGCCACGAGCGCGTCCCGGAGCTTCAGCACGGTGTCTTCGTCGCACAGTCCGCCGCCCACGCAGATGGCGTCGGCGCCGGCGGCGATGGCGAGGACCACGCCGTGCTCCAGGCCGTAGGTGCCGGCGATCGCCCGCATCTCCATGCCGTCGGTGACGATCAGGCCCTGGTAGCCGAGTTCGCCGCGCAGCAGCTCGGTGAGGACGCGCCGGGACAGGGTGCCGGGGCGGTCCGGGTCCAGGGCCGGCACCAGAATGTGGGCGCTCATGATCGCCCGGGTGCCGGCGGCGATGGCCGCGCGGAACGGGGGCAGTTCGCGCTCGTACAGGGTGTCGGCGTCGACGTCGATGCGGGGTACGGCGTGGTGGGAGTCGACGTTGGTGTCGCCGTGGCCGGGGAAGTGCTTGGTGCAGGCGGCGACGCCGGTGGACTGCAGGCCCTCCACCCAGGCGGCGGTGTGCCGGGCCACCAGGTCGGGGCTCGCGCCGAAGGAGCGGACGCCGATGACGGGGTTGTCGGGGTTGGCGTTGACATCGGCGGAGGGCGCCCAGTCGAAGGTGACGCCGCAGGCGGCCAGGCGCCGGCCGAGTTCGCGGGAGACGGCCCGGGTGAGACCGGGGTCGTCGACGGCGCCCAGGGCGTGGTTGCCGGGGAAAGAGGAGCCGGTGCGCACGTCGAGGCGGGTGACGTCGCCGCTCTCCTCGTCGATGGCGAGCAGCAGGTCGTCGCGTTCGGCACGCAACTGCCGGGTGAGGGCGGTGACTTGCTCCTCGCTGACGACGTTGCGGCCGAACAGGGCGACGGAGGCGAGGCCCTCGCCGAGGCGGCGGCGCACCCAGTCGGGGGCGGTGGTGCCGTCGAACCCGGGCTGCAGCACCGCGAGGGCGTCCCGGGCGAGGGTGTCGCCCGCGGCGGAGCCGCTGCCGGACGCGGTGGTGGCGGTGGTGGTCATCGGGGGCGTCATCCCTTCACGGCGCCGTCGGTCAGACCGCTGACAGCCTTGCGTTGCAGGAAGATGAAGAGGATCAGGATGGGCAGCGCGAACAGGGACGAGGCGGCCATGGTGGCGCCCCAGTCGTCGCCGAAGGCGGTCTGGAACTGGGACAGCCACAGCGGCAGGGTCTGCTTCTCGATGTCCTTGTTGAGGATCAGGACGAGCGGGAACTCGTTCCAGGCGGTGACGAAGCCGAACAGCGAGGTCGCCATCAGGCCGGGCGCGAGCAGCGGGAAGATCACCTTGACGAAGGCCTGGGTGCGGGTGCAGCCGTCGACCATCGCCGACTCCTCCAGCTCCTTGGGCACGGCGGCGACATAGCCGCGCAGCGTGAGGAGGGTGAGGGGCAGCACCATCATCGTGTAGAAGACGGTGAGCGGGACCAGGCTGTTGAGCATGTCGTTGTCACGGACGATCATGTAGATGGCGATGATCATGACTTCCCAGGGGGCCATCTGCGCCAGCATGAACGTCACGATGAGGCCGCGCCGGCCCTTGAACCGCATCCGTGCGAGGGCGAAGGCGGCGAACAGGGCGATGACGAGCGAGAAGACGACCGACAGGACCGTGACGGTGACGGAGTTGACGACCAGGGTCCAGAAGTGGTCGGCGTCCACGGCCTTCTTGAAGTGTTCGAGGGTGGCGTCGGTCGGGAACCACACCGGGTCCTCGGAGATGATGTCGCCGGTCGGCTTGAAGGCCGTGGCGAACATCCAGTACACGGGGAACACGAAGCCGACGAAGAGGACGACGGCGGTCGCGTTGGGCCAGAAGCGGCCGAAGAGCGAGCGCTTCACAGCTCGTCCTCCTCTTGCTTGAGCACCATGCGCAGGTAGTACGAGGTGATGACGAGCAGGACCAGGATGGTCAGGAAGGAGATGGCGGCGCCCACTCCGAAGTGCTGGTTGCCGACGCCCTCGACGTAGGCGTAGATCGGCAGCGTCTCGGTGAGGTGGTCGGGGCCGCCCTCGTTCATCGCGAAGATCTGCGGGAACGCCTTGAAGATCCAGATGACCTCCAGGAAGGTCGTGGCGTACAGGAACGGCCGCAGGAAGGGCAGGGTCACCGAGGTGAAGCTCTTCCAGGCTCCGGCGCCGTCCAGGGAGGCCGCCTCGTAGAGTTCCCTGGGGATCGTGGTGGTGGCCGCGTAGAGGTTGATCGCCACGAAGGGTATGGACTGCCAGACGAGGAGCAGGGTGATCACGGCGAAGGTGGAGAACTGGGTCTGCAGCCAGTTGTGGTCGGCCATGGAGTGCCAGCCGAGCTTGTCCAGCACCCAGTTGACGACACCGAAGCGCTGGGCGAACAGCCACTGGTAGACGGTGGTGGCCGCGATGACCGGCATGGCCCAGGCGAGGACGAGGCCGATCATCAGCAGCAGCCGCATCTTCTGGCCGAGCCGGGCCAGCAGCAGGCCGACCAGGGTGCCGAGCACCATGATCAGTGCGACGTTGACGGCGGTGAAGAAGACGGAGCGCTCGACGACCCGCCAGAAGTCCCCGCCGCTCAGCACCTCCCGGTAGTTGTCGACGCCGTTCCACTCGGTGAGGTGCTGGATGAGCTGGCGCGGGTTGAGGTTCTGGAACGACAGCATGCCGTTCTTGACCAGGGGCCAGCCGAGCAGCACCACGGTGGCCAGCAGCGCGGGCAGCAGGAGCAGGTAGGGGGCGGCGGCTCGGCGCCGGGACGGGTCGCCGGTGGTGCGGCTGTCACCGGGCGGCGGGGCCGGCACCCGGGCCTTGCGGACAGCGGGCTCCCCGGCCGTGTCCGTGCCTTCGGTCTGCACTGACATGAGTTGCCATCTCTTCCGTGGCCGTACGGACGACACAGGTGAGCCGGGGGCGCGGGCGCGGCGCCCCCGGCGCGGTCATCAGTTCTGCTGGGCCAGGCGCTTGTTGATCTCGCCCTCGACCTGCTTGGCGGCGTCCGCCGGGGACTTGCCGTTCAGCACGGCCGTCATGTACGACTTGATCGGGTTCGGGTTGTTCTCCACCGCGCCCCACTCGGGGATCAGCGGGGTGGTGCCACCGACGGAGGCGCCCGGAGCGGCGGCCTCGGCGACGGCGTTGCCCTTGAGATTCGTCTCCAGGGACTTCTTGTTCGGGATGACGCCGTTGAGCTTGGCCAGTTGGCCCTCGTACTGGTCGGACAGGGCGATCTTCAGGAACTCCTTCGCCAGGGCCTGCTTCTTGCTGCCCTGGGCGACGGCCAGGTTGGAGCCGCCGAGGAAGACGCCCTCGGGCTTGTCGGCGGTCTCACCGGGGATGGTGAAGTAGCCGAGGTCCTTCTCGATCGCCTTGTTGGCGGTGACGGCGGTGCCGGCCTCCCAGCCCATGCCGATGAAGGCGCCGGTCTTGCCCTTGGCGAAGACCTCGGCCTGCTGCGGGGTGGCCTCGTCCTTGTCCTTGGGGGCCTTGGAGTAGGAGGCGTACTTCTTGTAGATCTCCATGGCCTTGGCGACCTTCGGGTCACCGAGGTTGGAGACGTACGTGTCGCCCTCCTTCTTCACCAGGTCGGCGCCCTGGCCGATGGTCAGGCCGTCGAAGAAGTACCAGTTCTGGCCGGGCAGGTAGATCGGCTCGGCGTCGGTCTTCTTGTCGATGGTCTGAAGGTCCTTGAAGAACTCGTCCCGCGTCTTCGGGGTGTCCTTGATGCCGGCCTGCGCCCAGATCTTCTTGTTGTAGATGACGACGCGGTTGGCGAAGTACCACGGGGCGGCGTACTGCTTGCCGTCGTACACGGAGGACTGCGAGACCGACGGCGTCCAGTCGGCGCCGATCTCCTTCTTCAGGTCGCTCAGGTCGGCGAGGCCGCCGGTGGCCGCGTAGGCCGGGGTCTGGGTGTTGCCGACCTCCAGCACGTCCGGCGGGTTGGACTCGGAGAGGGCGGTGGTGATCTTCTGCTGGATCCCGTCCCACTTCTGCGTCTCGAACTTCAGCTTGGCGCCGGTCTTCTTCTCGAACGCGGCCGTGACGTCCTTGACCCACTGGTCCGGCGTGGAGCCGTCCATCGCCCAGACCGTCAGGGTCTGGCCCTTGAAGCTGTCCGGTCCCGCGTTCTTGCCGCTGTCGTCGCCGTCGTCCCCGCCGCACGCCGACACGGAGACCATCATGCCCGCGATCACGATCGCGGCCGAAAGCTTGCGCTTCACGCCACCCTCCTCAGGGATGCCACTAACCCCCCACGCCCTCGGCGGTGACCTGCGTACGACGCTGTTGCACGTAGGGCTCGGGACCTGGCCACTAATGGTGTAGACCAGTACGGTGGAGCTTGGCCTAGACCTTTTGGAGTGTCAAGGGTGGTTCGGAAAGCCGGTCCGGGCCGTTACGAGAAAGTCACCGGAGCGCACCCGTCCGCATTCCGGCCCTTTCGCCCGGACCGTTCAGTTGGACTAGACCATAGGGCAGTTGCTCGCTATAACGGGAGACCGTCGACAGAGCCGGGAAGGCAGGCATGACCACCGACGTCAGCAGCGCCCAGCCGCACGGGGCGGCGTCCGGCCGCACCGCGCGCGTGCCGAAGTACTACCGGATCAAGCAGCAGTTGCTCTCCATGGCCGAGGCGCTGCAGCCCGGTTCGGCCATGCCCGCGGAACGTCTGCTCGCCGTCCGGTTCGACACCTCCCGGACCACCGTCCGGCAGGCGCTCCAGGAACTCGTGGGCGAGGGCCGGCTCGACCGGATCCAGGGCAAGGGCACCTTCGTCGCCCAGCCCAAGCTGTACCGCACGCTCCAGCTCACCTCCCACACCGAGGACATGCGGGCACAGGGCCTCACCCCTGCCTCGCAGATGCTGGACATCGGGGAGGTCCCGGCGGACGAGAAACTGGCGGGCCTGCTCGGCATCGGCATCGGTGAGAAGGTGCTGCGCATCGAGCGGCTGCGGCTGGCCGGCGGCGACCCGATGGCGATCGAGACGACCCATCTGTCCGTACGGCGCTTCCCCGGCCTGCGCCGCTCCCTCGCCGCCTGTCCGTCGCTCTACACGGCGCTCGCCGAGGTGTACGGCGTCCATCTCGCCGAGGCCGACGAGACCATCGAGACCTCGCTGTCGACCCCGCGCGAGGCGCAGTTGCTCGGCACCGACGTGGGGCTGCCGATGCTGCTGCTGTCCCGGCACTCCCGGGACGCGGCGGGCACCCCGGTGGAGTGGGTGCGCTCGGTGTACCGGGGCTCCCGCTACAAGTTCGTGGCCGCCCTGCGCCGGCCGGGTGCCCCGGTGGTCCGGCGCAGGACGGCTCCTTCGGACCGGGACGGGACCGGCCGCGCCTGACGGGGTGCCACGCCCGGCGTCACTCCTGGGTGAGCGTGACGGTCCGGTCCGTCACCGCGTGGACGGCCGGCAGCAGGAGGAGGCCCGGGGGACGCAGCTCCGTGAGCGTGGCCTCCACCCGCGCCGTCCCCGCCTTCAGCGCCCCCGCCGTGACCTTGCCGGAGTTCTCCCAGCGGTGCTCGGCGCCGTCGCACCGGGCGGTGCTGCCGCCGACGGCGTGCAGGGGGCGGGCCTCGCTCTGGCTGACCGAGGTGCTGACGAACACCGGCCCGGTGCCGCCGGTGCAGCGGTAGGTGCCGGACAGCGTCACCGTGCCGTCGGGCGCGATCCGGCCGAGGGTGTCGATGGTGATCAGCTCGGAGGGGCCGGCGCAGGCCGGGGCGGCGACGGCGGCGCACAGCAGGGCCACGGCACCGAGGGCCGTGGCGAGCAGGGAGCGGCGTACGGGCATGGGGTACCTCCCGGTTCCAGGGGGTTCGAGGGCTTCCACTGGTACCGGGCGGCAGGGCCGGCGGACGTGACCGTCACCCCATCGGGGGCACGTCATGAAACCGAACGGGCCGGGTCACACGGGTTGCGGCCGGAGGGCGCCGGGGGGTTACGACAGTACGGCGAACCCGTCCAGCTCCACCAGTGCCCGCTCGTCCCACAGGCGGACGACCTGCACGACGGCCATCGCCGGATAGTCGCGGCCCGCCGACTCCCGCCAGATCCGGCCGAGTTGCCCTGCGTGGGCGCGGTACGCGGCGACGTCGGTGGCGTAGACGGTGACCCGGGCGAGGTCGGCGGGGGTGCCGCCGGCCGCGCGCAGGGCGGTGAGGAGGTTGCCGAGGGCCTTCGCGAACTGCTCGGGCAGCGTGTCTCCGGTGATCTTGCCGTCGGCGTCCAGGGCGGTCTGCCCGGCGAGGAACACCACGCGGGAGCCGGCCGCGACGACGGCGTGCGAGAACCCCGTGGGCGGGGACAGCTCGGGCGGGTTGACGCGCTCGGTCGTCACCGGTCCTCCTTCTGTGCCGTGGCGTACAACTCCTTGGCGATGATGCCGCGTTGGACCTCGCTGGCGCCCTCGTAGATGCGGGGCGCGCGCACCTCGCGGTAGAGGTGTTCGAGGAGGTGGCCACGGCGCAGGGCACGGGCGCCGTGCAGCTGGACGGCGGTGTCGACGACGTACTGCGCGGTCTCGGTGGCGAGCAGCTTGGCCATCGCGGCGCGCCGCGGCACGTCGGCGGCTCCGGCGTCGTAGGCCGCCGCGGCCGCGTACACCATGAGCCGGGCGGCCTCGGTGCGCAGGGCCATCTCGGCGACCTGGTGGGACACGGCCTGAAGGTCCATCAGTTTCCCGTGGAACGCCTCGCGCCGGCTGGTGTGGCCCACGGTGGCGTCCAGCGCGGCCTGGGCCATGCCGACCGCGAAGGCGCCGACGCTGGGACGGAAGAGGTTGAGGGTGCCCATGGCGACGGCGAAGCCGCGGCCGGGCTCGCCGAGCACATCGGCGGCGGTGACCGGCACGGCGTCGAAGTCGAGGGCGCCGATGGGGTGCGGCGAGATCATCTCCAGCGGGCTGCCGGTGAGTCCGGGCCGATCGGCGGGGACGAGGAAGGCGGTCACCCCGCGGGCACCGGCGCCGGGCGTGGTCCGGGCGAAGACGGTGTAGAAGTCGGCCTCGGGGGCGTTGGAGATCCAGCACTTGGCGCCGGTGAGCCGCCAGCCGTCGCCGTCCGGCCCGGCCGCGAGGGTGAGCGCCGCCGCGTCCGAGCCGGCGCCGGGCTCGCTGAGCGCGAAGGCGGCGACCGCGCTGCCGTCGGCGACCCGGGGCAGCCAGCGCTCCCGCTGGGCCGGGGTGCCGTGGGCGTGCACCGGGTGGGCGCCGAGCCCCTGGAGGGCGAGGGCGGTCTCGGCCTCGGTACAGGCCTGGGCCAGGGACTCCCGCATCAGGCACAGGTCCAGCGCACCGGAGTCGAACAGTCGCGCGAGCAGGCCCAGCCCGCCGAGTTCGGCGAGGAGCGGCCGGTTGACGCGGCCGGGTACGCCCCGGTCGGCGAGCGGGCGCAGGCGTTCGGCGGCCAGCTCGCGCAGCTCGGCACACCAGGCGGTCTGCTCCGGTGCGAGTGAGAATGCGGACACAGGCGGTCCTCCCTCCGGGGCCGGCGCGTGGCCGTCCCCACGCCCTTCCCTACCCACCTCCTGACGTTATCGCGCACAGTTGACTGCCGTCACCAACGCGATACGCTGGGGGCGCCCCCTCTGGGGGCGCGCGAGCCCACCAGGAAGCCCGTTCGGACATCAGTCCCGGATGTCGCGGACCTCTGCCACGGCAAGGGGGCGGACCGCCATGCATCTCTCGGCCCACGTCGACACCTTCGCGCGCGACCATCTGCCCCCGCCGCACGAGTGGCCCGAGCTGCGGTTCGACCTGCCGGAGCTGCGGTACCCCGACCGGCTGAACTGCGCCGCCGAACTCCTGGACCACGCCGACCCGGCCCGCCCGGTGTTCCACACCCCGGACGGCCCCACCTGGACCTACGGCGATCTGCGCGCGCGGGTCGACCGGATCGCGCACGTGCTCACCGGCGCCCTGGGCGTGGTCCCGGGCAACCGGGTGCTGCTGCGCGGCCCCACCACGCCCTGGCTCGCCGCCTGCTGGCTGGCCGTGCTGAAGGCGGGCGCGGTCGCGGTCACCGTGCTGGCCCAGCAGCGTCCGCACGAGCTGGCGACCATGTGCGAGATCGCCCGGGTCGGGCACGCGCTGTGCGACATCCGGGTGGTGGACGACCTGGCGAAGGCCGCGATACCCGGCCTGCGGATCACGACGTACGGCGGCGACACCCGCGACGACCTCCTGCTCCGGCCGGCCCCCGCCGACCCCTACCCGGCGGTCGACACCGCCTGCGACGACGTCGCCCTGATCGCGTTCACCTCCGGCACGACGGGTCGCCCGAAAGGGTGCGTGCACTTCCATCGGGATGTGCTGGCGACAGCCGACACGTTCTCACGGCATGTGGTGCGCCCCCATGGGGAGGACGTCTTCGCCGGCAGTCCCCCGCTGGGCTTCACCTTCGGCCTCGGCGGACTGGTGATCTTCCCGCTGCGGGCCGGCGCCAGCGCCCTGCTCCTCGAACAGGCGGGCCCCCGGCAACTGCTCCCCGCGATAGCCGAGCACCGCGTCTCGGTCCTGTTCACCGCGCCGACCGCCTACCGCACCATGCTGGAGGAGCTGGACACGTACGACGTCTCGTCCCTGCGGCGGTGTGTGTCGGCCGGCGAGAACCTGCCCGCGGCCACCTGGCGGGCCTGGCACGACCGCACGGGCCTGCGCGTCATCAACGGCATCGGCGCCACCGAACTGCTGCACATCTTCATCTCCGCGGCCGACGAGCGGATCCGGCCCGGGACCACGGGCCTGCCGGTGCCGGGCTGGCAGGCGCGCGTGCAGGACGCCGACGGCGAGCCCGTGCCCGACGGTGAGCCGGGCCTGCTGGCCGTACGCGGCCCGGTCGGCTGCCGCTACCTGGCCGATCCCCGGCAGCGGGACTACGTCAAGGGCGGCTGGAACATCACCGGCGACACCTACGTCCGCGAGGCCGACGGCTACTTCCGCTATGTGGCCCGCGCCGACGACATGATCATCTCCGCCGGGTACAACATCGCGGGCCCGGAGGTGGAGGAGGCGCTGCTGCGCCATCCGGACGTGGCCGAGACGGCGGTCGTCGGCCGCCCCGACGAGGCCCGCGGCCAGGTGGCGATCGCCTACACGGTGCTGCGCGCCGGGGCCCGGCGCGACCCGGAGGCGCTGCGCGCGTTCCTCACCTCCCAGCTGGCGCCCTACAAATGCCCGCGCGAGTTCGTCTTCCTCGACGCGCTGCCCCGCACGGCCACCGGCAAGTTGCAGCGGTTCCGGCTGCGCACCGGAGGTGACCAGCAGTGATGCCGACGACCTAAAATGATCAACGTGTCCGAGCAACACGCCCCCAGGTCCCTCATCGTCACGCTCTACGGCGCGTACGGCCGCTTCATGCCCGGCCCGGTGCCCGTCGCCGAGCTGATCCGGCTCCTGGCCGCGGTCGGCGTGGACGCTCCCTCCGTGCGTTCCTCGGTGTCCCGGCTCAAACGGCGCGGCCTGCTGCTGCCGGCCCGCACCGAGTCCGGCGCGGCGGGATACGCACTCTCCGCGGAGGCACGGCAGTTGCTGGAGGACGGCGACCGGCGCGTCTACGCCGGCGCGCCCGTCGCGGACGAGGGCTGGGTGCTCGCGGTGTTCTCCGTCCCGGAGTCGGAGCGGCAGAAGCGGCACGTGCTGCGCTCCCGGCTGGCCGGTCTGGGCTTCGGCACGGCGGCCCCGGGGGTGTGGATCGCCCCGGCCCGGCTGTACGAGGAGACGGAACACACCCTGCGCCGGCTGCGCCTGGACGCGTACGTGGACTTCTTCCGCGGCGAACACCTGGGCTTCGCGGCCACGGCCGAGGCGGTGGGCCGCTGGTGGGACCTGGCCGCGATCGCCAAGGAGCACGAGCGTTTCCTGGACGCGCACGCGCCCGTGCTCCAGGCCTGGGAGCGCCGGCCGGGCACCCCGCCCCAGGAGGCCTACCACGACTACCTCCTCGCCCTCGACTCCTGGCGCCACCTCCCCTACACCGACCCGGGCCTGCCCACCCACCTCCTCCCCGCGAACTGGCCGGGCGTCCGCTCGGCCCAGGTCTTCCGCCGCCTGCACGAGCGGCTGCGCGACGCGGGCGCGGAGTTCGCGGGGCTGTGACGCCCGGCGTTCCACGGGCCGTACGCCGAGGCGTTGGAAGAGGACGGACGCACCGGCCGGGGCCCGGAGGACACCGGGTGGAGGTCCTGGCCGGCGACGGGATCCGCCGCTCGCGAGGCGCTCGCGCGCCACGGCGTGCTGTCGCCGGTGCCGGTCAGCGCGCCGCAGCCGGGCAGCGGGCGGGCCGGCCGGCACGTGCCTCCTGATCGGCCCGGTGGACGGCCCCACGTGACGGCCGGGCCGGTGGGTCTCAGCCGTTGAGGGAGAGCCGGGGCCGCGGGGCGTCCGTGCGGCCGGTGCGCGGGCGCCGGCTGCCCGCCCGGTAGGGGGCGGGCCAGACCGCGCCGGGTCCCTCGTAGCCCTGTTCGGCCGCCGCGTGCAGGGTCCAGTGCGGGTCGTACAGGTGTGGCCGGGCCAGCGCGCACAGGTCCGCGCGGCCCGCCAGGATCAGCGAGTTGACGTCGTCCCACGAGGAGATCGCGCCGACCGCGATCACCGGGACCCGGACCTCGTGCCTGATCCGGTCGGCGAACGGCGTCTGGTACGACCGCCCGAACTCCGGCCGCTCCTCGGCCACCACCTGCCCGGTGGAGACGTCGATGGCGTCGGCGCCGTGCGCGGCGAAGGCGCGGGCGATCTCGACGGCGTCCTCGGCGGTCGTCCCGCCCTCCGCCCAGTCGGTCGCCGAGATCCGGACGGTCATCGGCCGTTCGGCCGGCCACACCGCGCGGACGGCGTCGAAGACCTCCAGCGGGTACCGCAGCCGCTTCTCCAGGGAGCCGCCGTAGGTGTCGGTGCGGTGGTTGGTCAGCGGGGAGAGGAAACCGGAGAGCAGATAGCCGTGGGCGCAGTGCAGTTCGAGCAGGTCGAAGCCGGCCCGGGCGGCCCGCCAGGCGGCCGTCGCGAACTGCTCGCGGATGTCGGTGAGCTGGGCGCGGGAGAGCTGGCGCGGGATCTGGCTGCCCGGCTTGTACGGCAGCGGGGAGGGGGCGACGACGGGCCAGTTGCCGCTGGGCAGCGGCTCGTCCATGCCCTCCCACATCAGCTTCGTGGAGCCCTTGCGGCCGGAGTGCCCGAGCTGTACGCCGATCGCGGTGCCCGGGGCCTGGCGGTGCACGAAGTCGGTGACGCGCCGCCACGCCTCGGCCTGCCGGCCGGTGTACAGGCCGGCGCAGCCGGGGGTGATCCGGCCCTCCTGGCTGACGCACACCATCTCGGTCATCACGAGGCCGGCCCCGCCGAGGGCACGGGCGCCCAGGTGGACGAGGTGGAAGTCGCCGGGGACGCCGTCGGTGGCGGAGTACATGTCCATCGGTGACACGACGACCCGGTTGCGCAGGGTCAGGCCGCGCAGCCGGAACGGCGTAAACATCGGGGGCGTGCCGGGCGGGCAGCCGAACTCGCGCTCCACGGCCTCGGTGAAGCGGGCGTCACGCAGCCGGAGGTTGTCGTGGGTGACCCGGCGGCTCCGGGTGAGCAGGTTGAAGGCGAACTGGCGGGGCGGCTGGCCCAGGTACAGCCGCAGGTTCTCGAACCACTCCAGGCTCGCCCCGGCGGCCCGCTGCGTGGAGGCGACGACGGGCTTGCGTTCCTCCTCGTAGGCCGCCAGCGCGCTGGGCACGTCCGGCTGTTCCGTCAGGCAGGCGGCCAGGGCGAGGGCGTCCTCGACGGCGAGCTTGGTGCCGGAGCCGATGGAGAAGTGGGCGGTGTGGGCGGCGTCACCGAGGAGGACGACGTTGCCGTGCGACCAGCGGTCGTTGACCACGGTACGGAAGGTGGTCCAGGCGGACTTGTTGGAGCGCAGGGGGCGTCCGCGGAGCGCGTCGGCGAAGATCTTGGCGCAGCGCGCCACCGATTCCTCCTCGTCGAGTTCGTCGAAGCCGGCCGCCCGCCACACCTCCTCGCGCATCTCGATGATGACGGTGGAGGCGTCGGCCGCGTAGGGGTAGCCGTGCAGTTGCATCACGCCGTGCTCGGTCTCGGCGATCTCGAACCGGAAGGCGTCGAAGGCGAAGTCGGCGGCGAGCCAGATATAGCGGCAGTGGTGTGCGGCCACATGGGGCCGGAACACATGGGCGTATGTCTCGCGGGTGGTGCTGTGGACACCGTCGGCGGCGATGACGAGGTCGTGGTCCTCCGAGAGCCGGTCGATGGGCGGCGCCTCGGTGGAGAAGCGCAGCTCCACGCCCAGGGAGCGGCAGCGTGCGTGCAGGATCTCCAGCAGCCGGTGCCGGCCGAGCGCGGCGAATCCGTGGCCGCCGGAACGGTGTCGTATGCCGCGCCGCACTATGTCGATGTCGTCCCAGCGGACGAAGTCGCGTCGCAGGGCCTCGTGGACGACGGGGTCGGCGTGTTCGATGCCGCCGAGGGTCTCGTCGGAGAGGACCACGCCGAAGCCGAAGGTCTCATCGGCGGCGTTGCGTTCCCAGACGGTGACGTCGCGGGTGGGGTCGAGGCGTTTCAGCAGGGCCGCGGCGTACAGCCCGCCGGGGCCTCCGCCGATGATCGCCACGCGCACCGGACCTCACCTCCCCCGCCACTTCGGCGGGCGCTTCTCCGTGAAGGCCGCGTGGAACTCCGCGTAGTCCTCGCCGTTCATCAGGAGGGCCTGGGTCGAGGCGTCCAGTTCCACCGAGGCCGCCAGGGGCATGTCCAGTTCGGCCGTGAGGAGGGCCTTGGTCTGGGCGTAGGCCAGGGCCGGGCCCTCGGCGAGGCGGCGGGCCAGCTCGGCGGCCGCCTCGTCCGCCCGGCCCTCCTCCGCCAGCTCGCTGATCAGGCCGATGCGCTCGGCCTCGGGGGCCCGCACCGGCTCGCCCAGCATCAGCAGGCGGGTGGCGTGGCCGAGGCCGACGACCCGGGGCAGCAGGTAGGCCGCGCCCATGTCGCCGCCGGACAGGCCGACCCGGGTGAAGAGGAAGGCGAAGCGGGCCGAGGGGTCCGCGATCCGGAAGTCGGCCGCCAGGGCGAGGACCGCGCCCGCGCCGGCCGCCACGCCGTGCACCGCCGCGATCACGGGGAACGGGCATTCGCGGATCGCCCGGACGACCTGGCCGGTCATCCGGTTGAAGTCGAGCAGCTGGGCCGTGTCCATGGACAGCGTGGCACCGATAATCTCGTCCACGTCGCCGCCGGAGCAGAAGCCGCGGCCCTCGCCGGCCAGGACGAGGGCGCGCACCGAGCGCTCCCGGGACAGCTCGGCGAGCAGATCGCGCAGGTCGGCGTAGGCGCCGAAGGTGAGCGCGTTGAGTTTCTCGGGGCGGGCGAGGGTGACGGTGGCCACCCCGTCGGCGATCCCGACCCGCAGGTGTGCCCAGTCGGCGGTGCGGGTGGCGGAGCCGGTGAAGGGACTCATGACGTGCGGCCTCCTAGCGCGGCGGTGCCGTACGTTGCTCTACCCCCTGAAGTTATCACCTGTTCGTGACTGTCGTCACCAGCACGCGACATCCTGTCGGGCCGCGGGCCGCGATCGGCCGGGTCCCGTCGCGTCGGTCACCGATTGTCGACAGCGCGGTAACAGTGGGGACGCGCAGGCGAGGCGGGCCGTGCGCCTGGGTAGGTCGCCTGGTGCCGGGGCCCGGGGGTCCCGGACGAAGCCCGGCGACGGCCTTGAGTGGCCGGGCCCGTACCATTCCTACAGTCGAAAGCAGGACAGCCTGCTCCATGAACGGACTCGCCTTGCACGAACGCCCCGCCGAATCGGCCTCCTGGCGCATCGCGCTGCCGCACACCGCAGCGGCGGTGCCCGTGGCGCGTGCCCTGGTGCGCTCGGCCCTCACCGAGGTGGAGCACGTGGCCGACTGCGACACGGCGGAGCTGCTCACGGCCGAGCTGGTGGCCAACGCGGTGGAGCACACCGCCGGGCGCGGCCCGATAGAGCTGGTGGTGGAGCTGGCGCCGACCGGCTGCCGGGTCGAGGTGCACGACCCGGACCCGGCGCCGCCCGGGCACCTGACCCGGCCTGTCATCGAGGAGCCCGACGTCTGGCAGGAGGGCGGGCGCGGGCTGCTGCTGATCCGCGCCCTCAGCTCGTCCTGCGGTCACCGCCCCACCCCGTCGGGCAAGGCGGTGTGGTTCAGACTGCCTGTGGTTCCCGCTCAGCGTCGGCCGGCGTGACCTCGGCGGCCGGCCGCGCCAGCGTGGAGTGCCGGCGGCCGTAGCCGCCGTAGACCAGCAGGCCCACCGCGAGGAACCCGGCGAACTGGAGCCAGGTCCGCCAGCCGGTCTCGTACATCAGGTACAGGCAGAAGACGACGCCGAGCAGCGGGGCCACCGGGTAGAGCGGCACCCGGAAGCTGCGGGCGAGGCCCGGTTCGCGGCGGCGCAGGGCGATCACCACGATGTTGACGACGGCCATGATGGCGAGCGTGCCGATGGTGCACAGGTTCATCACGGCGTCGAGGGAGGCGAAGGCCGCCGGGAGGGCGAAGACGACCGCGACGATCAGGGTGCCGGCGACCGGCGTGGAGGTCTTCGGGCTGACCTTCTCGAAGACGCGCGGGATCAGGCCGTCCCGGGACATCGACATCAGGATGCGGGTCTGGCCGTACATCACGGCGAGGACCACGGAGGCGATGGCGACGACCGCGCCGAAGGCGATGACACCGCCGCCGACGGTGGAGCCGGTGACCTCGTTCACGACGTAGGAGAGGGCGGCGGGGCGGCCGGCGACCCGGTCGCCGCCGATGGCGCCGATCGCCGCGAGCGCGACCGCGCAGTACAGCAGCGTCACGAGGCCCATGCACACCATGATCGCGACCGGGATGTCCCGGCGCGGGTTCTTCGCCTCCTCGCCGGCGGTGGTGATCGCGTCGAAGCCGATGTAGGAGAAGAACGCGGCCGTGGTGCCCGCGCCGATGCCGCCGAGGCCGGCCGGCGAGAACGGGGTGAGGTTGCCGTGCTTGAAGGCGCTGTAGCCGATGGCGCAGAAGGCCAGGAGGATCGCGAGCTTCACGGCGGCCATGGCGGCGGTGGCCCGGGCGCTCTCGCGCACCCCACGCACCAGCAGCACGGAGGCCATGGCGATGACGAGCACGGCGGGGAGGTTGACGAGGCCGCCGTCGCCGGGGCCGGCGGACAGGGCGGCCGGGAGCTGGAGGCCGGTGAGGCTGTGCAGCAGCTCGTTGACGTACTCGCTCCAGCCGACGGCGACGGCCGAGATGGAGATGCCGTACTCCAGCAGCAGGCACCAGCCGACCAGGAAGGCGGTCGACTCGCCGAGGCCCGCGTAGGCGAAGGAGTACGAGGAACCGGAGACCGGGATGGCGCCGCCCAGCTCCGCGAAGGAGAAGGCGGTGAAGACGCAGGTCAGCGCGGCGAGAAGGAAGGAGATGACGACGGCGGGACCGGCCTGTGCGACGGAGTCGGAGAGGCCGACGAAGATGCCGGTGCCGACGATGGCGCCGACGCCGAAGCAGATGAGCTGGAAGAGGCCCATGGTGCGCTTCAGGCCGTGTCCCTCGCGGTCGGCTCCGGATTCGGCGACGAGCAGGTGCGGGGACTTGATGCGGGGAGCGGGCATGCGGGTGGTGCTCGTTTCTGGTGGTGCGGGCGCCCGGCGTAGGGGCGCGGCGACGGCCGCGGAAGGGGTGGCTCCGGGCCGCCGGTCAGGATAAGGCCTGGTGAGGCGGGTCAGGCAAGGCTTTCCCGGGCGAGTGTGGCCACCAGCACCGCCTTGATGGTGTGCAGCCGGTTCTCGGCCTCGTCGAAGACGATCGAGTGGGCGGACTCGAAGACCTCGTCCGTCACCTCCAGCGACGCCAGGCCGTGGGTCTCGTGGATCTGCTGCCCGACGGCGGTGCCGAGGTCGTGGAAGGCCGGCAGGCAGTGCAGGAACTTCACGTCCGGGTTGCCGGTGGCGTGGAGCACGTCCATGGTCACGGCGTAGGGGGCGAGGGCCGTGATCCGCTCGTCCCACACCTCCTTGGGCTCGCCCATGGAGACCCAGACGTCGGTGGCGACGAAGTCCGCGCCCAGGACGCCCTCGGCGATGTCCTCGGTGAGGGTGACGCGGGCACCGCTGGTGTCGGCGAGCGCGCGGGCGCGGTCGACGATGTCCTGGGCGGGCCAGTAGGACTTCGGGGCGACGATCCGTACGTCCATGCCGAGCAGGGCGCCGGTGACCAGGTAGGAGTTGCCCATGTTGAAGCGGGCGTCGCCGAGGTAGGCGAAGGCGATCTTCCGTAGCGGCTTGGCGCTGTGCTCGGTCATGGTGAGCACGTCGGCGAGCATCTGGGTGGGGTGCCAGTCGTCGGTGAGGCCGTTGTAGACGGGCACGCCGGCGTACGCGGCCAGTTCCTCGATCTTGGCCTGGCTGTCGCCCCGGTACTCGATGCCGTCGAACATCCGGCCCAGCACGCGCGCGGTGTCCTTGACGGACTCCTTGTGCCCGATCTGCGAGCCCGAGGGGTCGAGGTAGGTGGTGTGGGCGCCCTGGTCGGCGGCGGCGACCTCGAACGCGCAGCGGGTGCGCGTCGAGGTCTTCTCGAAGATCAGCGCGATGTTCCTGCCCCGCAGGTACGGGGTCTCGGTCCCGGCCTTCTTCGCGGCCTTCAGTTCGGCGGCCAGCTCGACCAGGCCGCGGAACTCCTCCTCGGTGAAGTCCAGCTCCTTGAGGAAGTGGCGGCCGGCGAGGGCGGTCGGGACTGTCGCCATGGGGGGCGCTCCAGAGGTACGACTACAGGTGACCCTGGAAGTCTATACGACCCTTCACATTTCTATGCGATCTCCTACGGGGTCCCGCTCCACGGGACAGCTCATGCACCGCGGGCCGCCCCGGCCCCGGCCCAGCTCACTGCCCGGGATCTCGATCACCTCGATGCCCTGCTTGCGCAGATGCGTGTTGGTGGTGGAGTTCCGCTCGTAGGCGACGACGACACCGGGCTCGACGGCGAGGACGTTGCAGCCGTCGTCCCACTGCTCCCGCTCGGCGGCGTGCACGTCCTGCGTGGCGGTCAGCACCCGGATCTCACCGAGGCCGAGCGCGGCGGCGATCGCGCGGTGCATGTGCTCCGGCGGATGGTCGGTGACCTTCAGCTCCCGTTCACCGACGCCAGGTTCGATGGTGTACGAGCGGAGCATGCCGAGGCCGGCGTACTGGGTGAAGGTGTCGCCGTCGACCATGGTCATCACCGTGTCCAGATGCATGAAGGCGCGCCGCTTGGGCATGTCGAGCGCCACGATCGTGCGCGCGGAACCGGCCGCGAACAGCTTGTGCGCCAGCATCTCCACGGCCTGCGGGGTGGTGCGCTCGCTCATGCCGATCAGCACGGCGCCGTTGCCGATCACCAGGACGTCTCCGCCCTCGATGGTGGAGGGATAGTCCGCCTGCCCCCGGGACCACACGTGGAACGTTTCGTCACGGAACAGCGGGTGGTGGCGGTAGATCGCCTCGAAGTGGACGGTCTCCCGCTGCCGGGCGGGCCAGCGCATGGCGTTGATGGAGACGCCGTCGTAGATCCACGCCGAGGTGTCGCGGGTGAAGAGGTGGTTGGGCAGCGGGCGGAGCAGGAAGTCGTCCAGCTCCATGACGTGGAAGCGGACCGAGGTCGGTTCCGCGTGCTCCGCCAGGAACTCCCGTTTGGTCATGCCGCCGACCAGGGCCTCGGCCAGCTCGCCCGGGGTCATCCGGTCGAAGGCGGCGCGCAGGTGGTCGGTGGCGAGGGGGCCGTACTCCTTCTCGTCGAAGACCCGGTCCAGGACGAGCGCGCGGGCCTCGGGCAGCGCCAGGGTCTCGGCGAGCAGGTCCCCGAAGAGGTGGACCTCCACCCCGCGGTCGCGCAGTACGTCGGCGAACCCGTCGTGCTCGGCGCGCGCCCGGCGCACCCAGAGCACGTCGTCGAAGAGCAGGGCGTCCTTGTTGCTGGGGGTGAGCCTTTTGAGCTCCAGATCCGGCCGGTGCAGGATGACGCGGCGCAGCCGCCCGGCCTCGGAGTCGACATGGAATCCCATGCCTCCATCCTGACCACCGGGGCCCCGCTTCACCCGCCGCTCGGCGGTTTCCGCGCCCGCCGATTTCCGTGCCCGGCGGCGACGAGCGCTCCCGGAAGCGTTCCGGAAGCGGGCGGTGACTGTCGGGGGAAGCGGGGGCGGGGCTTTGCTAGGGGGGTGAACAGGTCAGACCGTGCCGGCCGGCGGGAGTACCGGGCCCCGCTCGTCCGCGTCGCGCAGGAACGCCTCGACCGCCGAGAGGTCGGTCCGCCCCAGCTCCTCGTCCCGGACGACGATCCGCAGCTCGGGGCAGACGGCCGGGTCCTGGCGCAGGCTCTCGGTGAAGGTCTCGACGATCAGCGACAGCAGCTGGGTGTGGTCGAGTTCGACGAGGCGGGACAGGCCGGCGCCGATCAGCGGTATCGCCACCGGTCTGAACAGGCCGTGCAGGGCGACCGACGGCCACAGGCGTTCCAGGCTCAGCCGCAGATCGGCCGGGGCGGACCGGGCGCGCAGGTCGTTGCCCAGCCGGGAGTAGGCGAGGGCGAAGACCCGGCGTTTGCCGGCCGGGACCGGCACGGCCGTGCCGATGGGGTAGCGGGTGCGCCGGCCGCGCGGCTTGGCCCGGACGCTCTCGGTGGCCAGCGGGGTGACCTCTCTCAGCCCCCGGCGCAGGTGGTCGTCCAGCAGCCGGTGCCGGCCGTCGAAGACGCGGTCGACCAGCTGCCCCTGCACGCTCTCCCGGCTGATGACGATGTCGTCGGGGGAGGTGTCGAAGGTGTCGGAGAACCCCACGACCAGGTTGGCGTCCTCCTGGTCGAACAGGTCGCCGCGCACCACGACGACGTCAACCCGCAGCCCTCGCAGGGTGTGCCGCAGCAGCTCGTCGCCGTGCCGCTCGCGCAGCCGGGCGTTCAGCCGGGCGAGGGCGGCGGCGGCCTCCGGGTCGTCCGGGCGTTCCCGGGCGGTCTGTTCGGCCACCGGCAGGGCGAGGTCGTAGCGGCCCAGCGCGGTGTGGCCGGCGATCAGCTCCCGCAGCGCGGTCTCCCTGAGCTGGGTCAGCCGCCGGACCGGCGCGCGCGCGAACTCCTCGTCCCGCACCTCGGTCAGCGGCCGGCCGCGCCACAGCCGCAGGGCGTCCGTGAGCAGCCGGACGGCCGAGGCCGGTGCCGCGCGCAGCGCGTCGCCCACCAGGCGCGTGAACTCGGCGCTGTCCAGCTCGTCGTCGGCGAGGTCGAGCCGGTAGGTGCTCTCGGCGCCGCGCGCGGTCGGCAGCCGGCCGGTGCGCAGGATCCGGGCGCCGTGTCCCGGCCCGGCCCGGTCGAACGCGCGCCGCAGCTCCAGGATCCGTTTCTGCACCTCGTTGCGGTTGCGCAGGTCCTGGTGCGGCAGTTCCACGGTCGGCTGCCAGACGTCCCCGTACAGCCGGCGCGCGGTGACGGCCTCGCCGTCGGCGGCGACCAGCCGGAGCAGCAGCCGGGCGGTGAGCGGGGTGAGGCGTACGGCGGTGCCGTTCACGTCCAGCCGGACGGGGCCCAGGACGCTCACCCGTATGCACGGTGCGCGGGTCTGCACGCGCCTCGCCCCCTCCGCCGCGTGACGTCCCGTCAACAGTGCCGTCAGCGTACCAAGGCGCTCGGGAGGCAAGCATGCGGTTGACCGGTCCCCGCCCGCCGGCGCGGCCCGCGCGGCTCCGTCTCCTGCGGTCCTGGCGCGAACGGCGGGTGTTCGCGGGGAGCGTGCTGGCGGCCTTCGGCGGGGTGTCGGCCGTCGTGCAGTTCGCCGGCCAGCTGTTCCCGGGCGTCGTGTCCCGGCCCGGACCGGTGCTGGCCGGCTCCGTGACCCTGTGCCTGGCCTGGGGGCTGGCCCGGGCGCGTCCGCAGTCCGTCGTACGGCAGGAGTTCACCCGCCCCGGGATGACGGTGGTGGTCGAGGAGGGCGACCTCTTCGAGCAGCCCGGCCAGCTGGTGGTGGGGTTCACCGACACGTTCGACACCGTCGTGGACGACGGCGTCGTCATCAACGACGCCAGTGTGCAGGGGCAGTTGCTCGCCCGCCGCTACGCGGGGGACGCCCGGCGGCTGGACGCGGAGCTGGCCGCCGCGCTGGCCGGGGTGACCCCGGTGGCGTGGGAGAGCGCGCGGGACAAGCCGCGGGGCAAGCGCGCCCGGTACCCGGTGGGTACGGTCGCCGTCCTCGGCACCCGGCCCGACCTGGTCTTCGCCGTCGCCTACAGCCGGATGGGCAACGACTGTGTCGCCTCCTCCAAGGTGCAGGACCTGTGGCTCGGCCTGGACCGGCTGTGGGACGCCGTCCACCGGCACGGCCAGCTGGAACGCCTCACCATGCCGTTGACGGGCGCGGGCCTGGCCCGGCTGCACGACCTGGACGAGGACAGCCTGCTGCGGCTGATCCTGCTGTCCTTCGTCGTGCACTCCTGGGAGCGGCCGGTCTGCCGTGAGCTGCATGTGGTGCTCCGCCCCGGTGAGCTGGGGCGGATCGACCTGCCGGAGACCGGCGCGTTCCTGGCCGGCCTGGCGGCGGGCGCCCGGCGCCACGTCTGACGCCGGGCGACGCCCCGGTGACGGGGCGCTGAGCGGTACGGGCCCGTCCCCCGACCGTGGACGACCACCGGGCCCGTACCGCGGCTCAGCGGGCCGGCGGTGTCGCCCGCCCGGTGCGGCCGTACGCCGACAGATGGCGGTACGGCCAGGTCTGGAGCCAGTCGGAGCGGGTGTCGTCGACCGCGCAGCCCGCCAGCTTCAGCCGCTCGGCGATCTTGCGCAGGGCGGTCTCCGTGCCGTCGAACCGGATGACGTTCCGGCCCGCGATGTCGGCGATCGGGCGCAGCTCCCCGACCTCCACCATCAGGGTGCGCTCCGGGTAGGCCATCAGCACCATGCCCAGTTCGATGAGCACGTTGGGCCGGGGCTGACCGGTGGGCTCGGTCTCGAACGGCGGCTCGTTCCGGCCGTACAGGTCCGGGTGGAGCTGGGCGACGTCGTCCGGGGTGAGCAGCACGAGGGCCGCCTGGGCCAGCTCGGGGGCGCCGGCGACGACCTCGCCGAGGAAGGGCGCCGTCTGGCCGGTGGCCTTGACCAGGTCCTCCCACTCCAGCGGGCGCAGATCGAGCAGGCGCAGCAGGTCGAACATCCTGAGGCGCACCTCCTCGTCCCGCCCGTGGACGACGAAGACGTTGCGTCGGCGGTCCGGGGCGGGGCCGTCCTGGTCCGGGCCGGTGTCGCGGGCGGCGGCGGGAGGAGCGCCGTAGTAGTGCTGCGTGCCCGAGTTGGTGGTGTTGTCGTTCCCGGTGACGAAGCTGTTGTGGCGCCCGAAGTCGTTCCGGCTCCCGTAGTCGCTGCTGTTGCCGCCCGTGGAGGTGTGCGTCATGCGGATCCCGCCCCCTGACCGCCGGCCGGGCCGCCGAAGTTCTGCGTGCCCGAGTTGGTGGTGTTGTTGTCGCCGTGCACGAAGCTGTTGTTGTGCCCGTAGTTGTTGAGGATGTTCGTCTGACGGGCCTCGTGCTCCGTCAGGTCCACGTTGTGCTCGTACAGGAAGTCACGGACGACGTGGAGGAACTGGCGCTCCACGATCTGCGTGTACTTGATGGTGTCGGTCTCCTGGAAGAAGACGTGGAAGTGGGGGCTGGTCGCCATCTCCCGGACGCTGGTGACCGCCCCGCGGTTGAGCAGGGCGTCCGCGTAGCGGCCGAGGCCGAACTCGCTGCTGTCGGCCGGCTGCGGCACCCGGATCTTCTCCTTGGTCCACGGCAGCCGCGGGAGCAGCTGGGCACCCGCCGCCTTGGCGGCGGCCGACCGTACCGCGGAGTGGGGTGTGCCGCGCAGGGTGTGCCAGGCCAGCTTGAGCAGCAGCCGCTCGTCCAGGGCGGCGGGGAGCCGGTCCACCAGCTGGAAGCTCGCCCGGACCGGCGCCAGCACGTACGAGTAGAACTCGGTGTGCAGGGTGTTCCCCTTGAGGTCGAAGCCCACGAACGCCGTGGTGACCAGCTCCTGGTCCCAGGACCCCACCCGGATGCACAGATAGTCGCGGCCGGTGTCGTGGACGTCCTGCCAGTCGCCGTCGAGCTGCTCGGGGGTCGGCTCCGCCACACCCCGGAGCGTCGTGACGGCCGTGGTGAAGGTGCTCTTCTCGACGGCGAGGCCCTCGATCCGCTGCGCCGGGCCGGCCTGGGCGCGCAGCCGCGCGGTCATGCGGTCGGCGACGTAGGCGGTCAGCTCCTCGACGGTGAAGGGGACGACCTCCTTGCGCTTGGGCTCCTGGCCGGTGACACCGGGCGCCACGGGCGGGCCCGCGCCGGGCCGGCCGTCGAACACCCCGAGGGGCGCGCCGATCAGCAGTTCCGCGTTGGACCAGCGGCGCACCTGCGTGCCCGCGCCGACGAACGGCTTGTAGCCGCCGTAGCGGATCACCGTGCCGTCCGAGGTCTGCTCCCGCTTGATCTTGGCCACCAGTTCGGGCGTCAGCTCCGGGTGCTCGGGGTACGAACCGTCGAACCCCCGGCCCCGGCGTCCCTCGCCGGTCGCAGGGGCCAGCCGGCGCGTCAGCGTCTGCAGGGTGACGACCCGCCGCAGGAAGGCGGTGACCCACAGCAGCCACAGCACGGCCAGCAGCGCGGTGAACCCGCTCAGCGCGCCGGTGACCATGAGGACGAAGGTGACGGCGGCGCCCGCGGCGAACACGGCCAGCCGGATGCGCTGGAGCCGGCGCGCCGCCAGCGCGTGCGCGAGCACGGGCACCGCGTCGTACCCGTACGACGGGGCCACCACCCGGTACCGGTGGGTCAGCAGCTCGCGGATGACACCGGCGCGGTAGACCGGGTCGAGGTAGGTGCCCGCGCACAGCAGCCGGGTGGCGTTGCTCGTCGCGTCCGCGGCCGGGCGGGCCCCGGCCGCCCGGTCCGGTTCCGGCGACGGAGCGGGCACGGTGAGGAAGTCGCTCGCCATTGTCTTCTCGCTCCGCTCTGCTCAGCCGGTGGGGGTCATGGAGGCGTCGGTGATGACACCGTCGACCACGGTGTACCGGCCGCTGTACGACTTCCGCGTGCCGTCGGTCTGTACGGCGAGGAGATCCACCCAGACCGTCCCGCCCTGGACGGATTCGATGGTGACGTCGTCCCGCTCGGTGGTGGCGAAGCCCGACACGAAGGAGGTGTAGGACGCGTCCAGGTTCTTGCCGCCCAGGTCCCAGGCGGTCTGGAAGTCCTGCTCGTTGATGGCCTCGAAGAAACGCGTCACCGTGCCGGCGGGGCCGTCGGTCGCCTCGGCGCTCTCGGTGCCGGCCGGGCTGGAGGCGGTGTCCGTGGGCTCGGCGCTGTCGGTGGACGCCCAGGTCGGCGTCTCGTACGCCGTGGAGGTGTCCGGTGCCGGCGTGTCCGGGGACGACGAGCCGTAACCGCCGGAGTAGCCGCTGGAGTAGTCGTCCGAGTAGCCGCCGGAGTTGCCGCCGCCGTCCTCGGAGCCCAGGTGGGGCGCGATGCCCATGAGCAGGATCAACAGAAAGGGGACACCACCGATGAGCAGGGCGTACGTCCGCTCTCTACCGCCGGCGGGTAAGAGGCTCGGCGGCTCGTAGGTGTGGTTCATGGGTCCTCGCAACTCCCGGCAGACGGCCGGGATCTCGCTCGTTCCGTCGTTATGACGACAGTCACTCTGCCCGACATCCGTCGGGCCGGGCGCCGGTTTCGCGCTTCCGATGCGCTTCCGATCCGCGACACGCGGGGCGGTGCGTCGGACCGGGGTTCAGATCGCGGTGCAGGGCACCGGCCACCGCCGGATGCGCGGGGGCAGGGTCACCGCCCAGCCGCCGCCCGTCAGGACCAGCCGCTCGGCCGCCAGGAGCCCCAGTGCCTCCCGCCCGGTGGCGTCCAGCTCCGCGACGGGCGTGGGTTCCAGCAGCCGCAGGAACGTGGCGTGCAGCGCGGGGTGGTCCAGGGTCAGGCGGACGGCCGTGCCCCGCTCCCTGCGGTCCAGGACCGTGACGAAGTCCGGGCCGCGCCGGTGGTAGAGGGTGCCGTGGGCGTGGCCGGCCCGCCAGGACGCCAACACGCCCGGATCGGCCGGCAGTTCGGTGGGCGGCGGAAGGTGGCGCAGCAGGCGGGGGTCGTACGACGGTGTGCCCGTCGCCCGCCAGCTCACGCTGAGGCCCAGGCCCTGGCACTCGCGCAGGAACCGTACCGCCTCCGCTGTCGTACGGCCCGTGCCGCTCATGTCCAGGGGCTCGACGGCTTCGACCCGGCGCCCGGTGCGCCGGTGCGGCACGGTGCCGGGCGGTCCGTTCACCCCGTCCCCCTCGGGCGGCTCATCCGGCCCCCTCGGGCAGCCGGACCGGCTCGCCCCAGGTCGGCAGGGAGACGTACGTGGCGCCGTCGCGGAACAGCAGGCCCAGGGAGAACGCGTGGTCGACCCACGCGTCCAGGGCCCGCGCCGGCACCTCGTGGCCGTCGGCGGTCAGCAGGCGGTGCAGCGCGGGAACGGTCCGGCCGTCCTCCAGCCGGCGCAGGGCCGCGGCCCGCCAGCCGGTGAAGCGGTGGGTGGCGGGCGGGCGGCCGTACCGCCGGTCACGCACCAGCAGCTCCGCCCCGTCCTCCTCGAACAGCAGCCGGGAGTCCGCGTGCCCGGCCCGCCAGGCGGCCACCGCCTCCTTCAACCGCCGCTCGACCGGCCCGCCGATGCCCGCCGGCTCGGTGTCGAACAGGTAGACCAGATCGGCCAGTTCGCCCTCGGGCAGGTCGTAGACGTGCTGGTACATCGCGGCCGGGCGGCGCTCGCCGAAGCCGAGGCCGGGGTCGGTGAAGTGCGGGCTGAACCGCTCCAGCTGGATGCGGTGGGCGCCGCTCGGCGGCTGGAGGTGGACCAGCGCGGGCATCTGGTCGATGACGGGCGTGTAGTCGTCGGCGGTCTCGCCGGGGAAGCCGTACAGCAGGTTCCAGGAGCAGGTCAGGGCGTGGTTCTCGCACTCGCGCAGGGTGCGGACGTTACGGGCGCCGGTGACGCCCTTGTCCATGAGGTCCAGGACGCGGCTGCCCAGGCTCTCGATGCCGGGCTGGATGTGCACCGTGCCGGCGGCGCCGAGGAGTCCGAGCTGGGCGGGGGTGAGGTTCGACTTGACCTCGTAGTGCAGCCGCAGGTCCCAGCCGCTCTCGGTCACCCGGGGCAGGAAGTCGCGGAAGTAGGCCATGTCGATGATGTTGTCGACGGTGACCACGTCGAGGAGGCGGTGGCGGCGCACCAGCCGGTCGATCTCCGTCCACAGCCGCTCCCCCGGCTTGGCGCGGAAGGCCATGGCCGTGCCGTTCAGCCCGCAGAACGTGCAGTGGTGCTTCTCGCCCCACCAGCAGCCCCGGGCTCCCTCCACGACCAGCTTCGGGTGGATGTGCTCCTGGACCGGGGAGGCGTCCAGGGCGGCCTGCCACTGGTCGTAGTCGGGCGAGGGTATGTCTGCCGGGGCCACGGTCCGCCGGGTTTCCGTGTTGGCCCGGGACACCGTGCCGTCCCACCAGCACAGTCCGGGGACGTCCGCCGGGGCGGTGCCCGCGTCCAGGTGGCGCAGCAGGGCGGGGAAGGCGTACTCGGCCTCCCCGCGGACCACGTGGTCGACGAAGGGGTGGTTGCGGTGCAGGGCGTGGCCCATCGGGCCGTCGCAGTTGCTGCCGCCGAGGACGACCGTCACCTCGGGCCGTCTCCGCTTGAGTTCACGGGCGAGGGCGAGGGACGGCACGTTCTGCATGAAGGTGCTGGTGAACCCGACCACGTCCGGTCCGGCCGCCAGCACCTCGGTGGCGCAGGCGTCGATGAAGCCGGCCGCGTACGGGCGCATCGCGAGGGCCGTGTCGATGAAGACGTCCCGGCCGGCCGCGTACTCCTTCAGCCGGGCCTCGCCCCAGCCGGGGTCGTCGTACAGGACGCCGGAGAAGACCCAGTCGCCGAGGCCGTGGAAGATGGCGTCGCTGCCGACCGCGACGTAGTCGTCCGGCCGGAGCCGGCCGCCGGAGCGCTCCAGCAGGAACTCCGCCCAGCGCAGCGAGCCGTGGAACTCGGTCACCTCGTCGCCGGGGCGGGACCGCCGCACGATCCGGTGGAGCAGGCCCAGTTGCAGCGAGGGCAGGTCGAGCGGATGCCACGGCATCGTGACCAGGTGAACGCGCATGCTCAGCGGGTCGGCCGCTTCTCCAGGATCGCCGGCCGGCGGGTGGTGCTCCGCTGGTCCTCGCGCACCACGATCTTCTTGATCTCCACGCTCGCCACTCCCCTCATGGCATGCGAACGCCCTTGCGCCGCACAGCTGTTCACCATATGGACAGATGTGTGTGCGGCACAAGGGCGTTGTGTGACGGTCGTACTCACAGCCGCGGGTCCACCGGCTCCGACTCCAGCGCCAGCACCCCGAACACCGCCTCGTGCACCCGCCACAGCGGTTCGCCGTCCGCGAGCCGGTCCAGGGCCTCCAGGCCGAGGGCGTACTCGCGCAGGGCGAGGGACCGCTTGTGGTTCAGGAACCGCTGCCGCAGCCGGGCCAGGTTGTCCGGCCGGGTGTACTCGGGACCGTAGATGATCCGCAGGTACTCCCGTCCCCGGCACTTGACGCCGGGCTGCACCAGCCGTCCCTCGGGGGTGCGGACCAGGGCGCCGACCGGCTTGACGACCATGCCCTCGCCGCCCCGGCCGGTCATCTCCAGCCACCAGTCGACGCCCGCGCGCACCGACCCGGGGTCGGCGGTGTCGACGTACAGCCGCCGGGTGGTCCGCAGCAGTCCGGTGCCGTCGTGCTCCACCAGCCGGTCGATCAGGGCGAGTTGCTCGTCGTGCGGCAGCGCGGCGAGGCTGCGGCCCTGGACGGCCAGGAGCTGGAAGGGGGCCAGCCGGACCCCGTCCAGGCCCTCGGTGGTCCAGCAGTAGCGGCGGTAGGCGGCGGTGAACGCGCGTGCGTCGGCGGCGCGTTCGCGCTGCCGGGCGAGCAGGCCGCCCACGTCGGCGGCGCGCGCCGCCGCGGCCTCCAGGGCGGCGAGCACGTCCGGGAACACCGCGCCGGACGCGGCGCCGACGGCCGCGTACTGGCCGCGCAGCAGCCCCGTGGCCTTCAGCGACCACGGCATCAGCTCGGCGTCCAACAGCAGCCAGCCGGTGCCGAGTTCGTCCCACAGACCGGCGTCCCCGATCGCCGAGCGCAGCCGGCCGAGGATCTCCTCGGTCATCTGCTGGTCGTCGAAGAACGGCCGCCCGGTACGGGTGTACAAGGACCCGGTGGGCCCGTCCACACCGAAGCGCTCGCGGGCCGTCTCCGCGTCCCGGCACACCAGGGCCACGGCCCGCGACCCCATGTGCTTCTCCTCGCACACGACCCGCGCGACCCCGTCCCGCGCGTACTGCGCGAAGGCCTCCGCCGGGTGCTCCAGGTAGCCCTCGATCCCGGAGGTGGCCGTGGGTGCCATGGTCGGCGGCAGGTACGGCAGCAGGCGCGGGTCGGTCGCGAAGCGGCTCATGACCTCAAGGGCCGCCGCCGCGTTCTCCTCCCGGACGGCCACCCTGCCCGCGTGCCGGGTCTCCACGGCCCGGCGGCCGTGCACGTCCGCCAGGTCCAGCGGCCGGCCGTCCTGCCCGCCGGGCGCCTCGGCGCGCAGCGGCCTCGCCGGCTCGTACCAGACCCGCTCGGCCGGTACGTCGACCAGCTCCCGCTCCGGCCAGCGCAGCGCGGTCAGCTTGCCGCCGAAGACGGCACCGGTGTCCAGGCAGATGGTGTTGTTGAGCCAGGTGGCCTCGGGCACGGGTGTGTGGCCGTAGACCACCGCGGCCCGGCCCCGGTAGTCCTCCGCCCACGGGTAGCGCACCGGCAGCCCGAACTCGTCGGTCTCGCCGGTGGTGTCCCCGTACAGGGCGTGCGAGCGGACCCGGCCGGAGGTGCGGCCGTGGTACTTCTCGGGCAGGCCGGCGTGGCAGACCACGAGCCGGCCGCCGTCCAGGACGTAGTGGCTGACCAGGCCCTCGATGAACTCCCGTACCTCGCGCCGGAACTCCTCGCTCTCGCCCTCCATCTGCGCGATGGTCTCGGCGAGCCCGTGGGTGTGCTGGACCCTGCGGCCCTTGAGGTGGCGGCCGTACTTGTTCTCGTGGTTGCCGGGGACGCACAGGGCGTCGCCCGCCTTCACCATGGACATCACCCGGCGCAGCACCCCGGGGCTGTCCGGACCGCGGTCCACCAGGTCACCGACGAACACGGCGGTACGGCCCTGCGGGTGCGCTCCGTCCACGTAGCCCAACTTGGCCAGAAGCGCCTCCAGTTCGGCGGAGCAGCCGTGGACGTCGCCGATGATGTCGAACGGGCCGGTGAGGTGGGTCAGGTCGTTGTAGCGCCTCTCGGTGACGACGGTGGCGTTCTCCACCTCCTCCGGACCGCGCAGGACGTGCACCTTGCGGAAGCCCTCACGCTCCAGGTGGCGCAGCGAGCGGCGCAGTTCGCGGACGTGCCGCTGGATCACCCGGCGGGGCATGTCGGCGCGGTCGGTGCGGGCCGCGTTGCGCTCGGCGCACACCTCCTCCGGCACGTCCAGCACGATGGCTATGGGCAGTACGTCGTACCGCTTGGCCAGGTCGATCAGCCGGCGCCGGGCGTCCTGCTGCACGCTGGTGGCATCGACGACGGTGCGGCGGCCGGCGGCCAGCCGCTTGCCGGCGATGTAGTGCAGGACGTCGAAGGCGTCCGGGGTCGCGCTCTGGTCGTTCTCGTCGTCGCAGACCAGACCGCGGCAGAAGTCGGAGGAGATCACCTCGGTGGGCTTGAAGTGCCGGCGGGCGAAGGTGGACTTGCCGGAGCCGGAGGCGCCGACGAGAACGACGAGGGACAGGTCGGTGACGGGCAGTTCCCGTCCCGGTTTACGGGTCTCGCTCATGCGGCCTTCGCCTCCTTCTCGGTGCCGGTGCGGTGGAACACGGCCATCTGGGTGGGCGGCCCGACCTCGGGGTCGTCCGGGCCGACGGGAACGAACTCGACGTCGTAGCCGTGGCGTCCGGCCACGGTCGCCGCCCAGGAGCGGAACTCCTCGCGGGTCCACTCGAAGCGGTGGTCGCCGTGCCGGACGTGTCCGGCGGGCAGGCTCTCCCAGCGGACGTTGTACTCGACGTTCGGGGTGGTCACGACGACCGTGCGCGGGCGCGCGTGCCCGAACACGGCGTACTCCAGGGCGGGCAGCCGGGGCAGGTCGAGGTGTTCGATCACCTCGCTGAGCACGGCGGCGTCGTACCCCTTGAGCCGGTTGTCGGTGTAGGCGAGGGAGCCCTGGACGAGCCTGACGCGGGCCGCCTGCCGCTCCCCCATCCGGTCGAGCCTGAGCCGCCGCGCCGCGATGGTCAGGGCCCGCACGGACACGTCGACGCCGACGATCTCGGTGAACCGGGTGTCCTTGAGCAGCGCCTGCACCAACTGGCCCTGGCCGCAGCCGAGGTCGAGCACGCGCGCGGCCCCGGACGCGTGCAGCGCGGTGAGGATCGCCGCCCGGCGCCGCTCGGCGAGCGGGGTCGGCTTCTCCTCCGCCTCGGTCTCCTCCGCGACCGCGTTGTCGATGTCCTCGACCTCGCTGTCGTCGGCCTCGGCCAGCCGCACCAGTTCCAGGCGCTCGCGGGCCTGCCGGGTCAGCGACCAGCGCCGGGACAGATACCGGCTGGTGATCAGGTGCTGCTCCGGATGCCCGGCCAGCCAGCCCTCACCGGCCCGCAGCAGCTTGTCGACCTCGTCGGCGGAGACCCAGTAGTGCTTGGCGTCGTCCAGCACCGGCAGCAGGACGTACAGGTGGCGCAGCGCCTCGGCGAGGGTCAGCCGCTCCGACTCCAGCACCAGCCGGACGTACCGCGAGTCGCCCCATTCCGGGAAGGCGGTGTCGAGCGGGACGGGGTCGGCGGTGACTGTCCAGCCGAGCGGTGCGAACAGCCGTCGTACCAGCTCGGCTCCGCCGCGGGCGGGCAGCGCCGGGACCTCGATGCGCAGCGGCAGCGGGGCCGCCGCCCGCTCGGGGCGGGCGGCGCACACCCCGCGCAGGGCACTGGAGAAGACGTTGCTCAGCGCGACCGCGAGGAGCGAGGAGGCGGCGTAGGGCCGGTCGTTGACGTACTGCGCGAGGGCCGCGTCGGGGGCGCCGCCGCGGCCCTTGCCCCTGCCCCGGCGGACCAGGGCGAGCGTGTCGGTCTCCAGCAGCAGGGCGGCCGTGCAGCGCTCGGCGTCCGCCTCGGGGTAGAAGACGTGCGCCGTGCCGTACGACGTGGAGAACGCCTGCGCCTTGTCGGGGTGCTTGTGCAGCAGGTACCCCAGGTCGGTGGCCGGGTTCCCGGGCGTACCGGTGGTGGAGATCGTCACGAACATGCTGTCGAGTCTCCCTGGCCGGACCCCCGCCGACCACAGGTTTTCCCGTGCGGCGGTGGTCCGCCGCGCGGACCGACCGCGCCGCTCAGGACTCGTCGTCGACGATCGTCCGGGCCTTCGCCATGGCCCGCTGGTCATCGGCGCGTCGTGCGTCCAGCGCCTTCTTGTTCTTGCTGATGGCGGCCTTCTGCGCGCGGCTCTCGACGGCGTGCACGGCCTGGATGAAGCCGGTGTCGAGCTTGCACCGGGCGTCCGCGGCGGCGGTCTTCTTCTCCTTCTCCGTCGGCTCGTCACCGCGGAACCAGTCGGAGTCGGCCGACGCCTGGTCCGGGTCGGAGTAGCGGAAGCCCTTGTCCTTCATGCAGTCCGACCACTCGCGCTCGGCCTTCTTCCAGGCGGGGTCCTTCCGCGCCTGCTTGTGCGCCTGGTACCAGTACTGCGCGGGGAGCGAGTAGTAGCCGCTGAGCCGCACGCCGCCGATCTTCGTCGGCTTGGGCTCGGGACCGTAGATCTTCCGGACCGCCTCCCCCATGCACCCCTTCTCGGGAATGAGGTGGCCGTGCGCCCGGTGGCTGTCGCCGGACTCGAAGGTGCCGGTGAGGGCCGCGTACTGGTCGGCGGGCCACTCCATGGGCTGGGCGTCGGACTCGTCCCGCCTCGCGTTGTGGTAGCCGTGCTCGGCCGCCAGGCCGGGGTCGTCCACGCCGTACGGGCTGTCGTCCCCGACCTCGCTGCCGCTCGTGAGGGTGCCCTGCCGCACCGGGTAGGTCGACTCGACGGTCCTGAGGTCGAGCGTCTTGAAACCGGTGAACCCGAGCCGGACCATGCAGCGCTTGGCGAGGATCCACTGCGCCGTGCCGACGGCCTTGCCGTCGCGGGACGTCGCGTCCGGCATGTAGGCGTTCAGCGGGAACGACTTCATGGTGTTGAGGCGGCGGGCCTCGTCGCCGGGGTCGTCGTCGCCGGCGAACTGGCACGCCGACACGGCGAGCAGGCCGGTGAGAGCAAGGGGGAGGATTTTACGCACCCGGTCATACGACCAGGCAGGGATCATGTGCGCTGTGATGGAAGCCATAGTTCCGGCACATGGTGTTCACAGAACGCCCATGTGATCTCCGTTACGGCCGCCCGGCCCCGCGTCTGATGGAGTGAGCCCCCGTCAACTGACCACTGACAGAAGGGGGAACCATGACCAACGGCCAGGGAACCCGGGTACGCGGAAGAGCCGCCGTCGCCATGGCGGCCGGTGCCGTCCTCGGGGCGGGCGTCCTCGCGACCGCTCCCGCCCAGGCGGCCACGGCGCCGGCCGCGGCCAGCGCCCCGCGCTCCGCCGCCGCGGCACCGCAGGTGCCGGCCCAGGGCGCGTACGCCATGAACCCGGCGACGGGCAAGCAGCTCTTCGGCAAGGCGCCGGACGGACGGCTGCGGACCGGCTCCACGACGAAGATCATGACGGCGCTCGTGGTGCTGTCGCAGCGGAACGTGAACCTCGACAAGAAGGTGAAGATCAAGAGGGAGTACACGGACTACGTCATCGACCCGGTGACGCATGTTCAGCGGTACTCCAGCGCGAACCTGATCCTCGGCGACTCGATGAAGGTCCGCGACCTGCTGTACGGCCTGCTGCTCCCGTCGGGCTGCGACGCGGCCTACGCGCTCGCGGACACCTACGGCACGGGCTCGACGACGGCTCAGCGGACCAAGTCGTTCATCGGCAAGATGAACGCCAAGGCACGCGAACTCGGCCTGAAGAACACCCACTTCGACTCCTTCGACGGGGTGTCCAACGGGAAGAACTACTCCTCGCCGCGTGACCTGGCCAAGCTGGCCGGGGCCGCGCTGAAGAACAAGACCTTCAAGAAGGTCGTCGGCACGAAGGTCTACGACGACATGCAGTCGTACCGGCCCGGCGGCGGAACACACGCCATGAAGCCGTGGAACAACTCGAACAAGCTCCTCACCTCCTACCGGGGCGCGTTCGGCGTGAAGACCGGATCCGGCCCGGAGGCGAAGTTCTGCCTGGTGTTCGCGGCCACCCGTGGTTCGAAGACGGTCGTGGGCACGATTCTCGCGGACACGTCGGCGGACCAGCGTTTCAAGGACGCGACGAAGATCCTGGACTACGGCTTCACCCAGCGCGGCTGAGCCGGCCCGGGGGGATCCGCGGGTCCCCCCGGCACCCGCGTCGGGCCGGTCCGCCGGGGCCGCGCGGGCAACCCTTCCGGCACGAGAGCCCTCTCACCGAGCGGACAGACGACGCAGGGTCCTTGAGGGGGAACTCACGTGCTCATGACCGACCGGAGGGCCAAGCGGGGGGCGTGGACGCCGGCCGCACTGGGACTGCTCGCGCTGCTCACGGTGTCCTGCGACACCGGCGCGCGGCAGCCACCGCCCTCCGCGCGCTCGACGGTACCGGCCCAGGTCGCGGCCTACGACGCCGGCTGGCGCACCGGGAAAGGGATCTACGCGTCCGGCGGCAAGGGGATGGCGATCCGCGAAGTGGTCTGGGGCGGCTGTGTGCGCCGCTCGCTCACGGCCCGGCCGCGGGAGGTCGTGGAGCGGGACCGCGGTGCCTGGGTCCTCGGCTGCCGGCAGGGCGTCTCCGGCGCACCCCGCCGGCCCCCGGCCCGTCCCCTGACCCGCCGGGAGACGGACCCGCGTCTGCTGGCCGACTTCCGCTCCTGGGCCGCGCGGCACGGTGCGCAGGACTCCGCGGCGAAGGCGACCCAGGTCGTCCTGGTCCACCTCGGCGACCACGACTACGACGTCGAACTCACCAGCGCCCACGGCCCCGGCGACCGCGCGGCGGACCTCGCCGACGTGTTCGCCGAGTGGTGGGACGGCGACGACGGAGACACGGGCGTCGCCTGGAACCTGCTCCTCCTCACGCGGGACGGCGAGCGTCTCCTGACCCGGGATCTGTGACCGGCCCACCCGGCTCCGGCCGGCGCTCGCAGATCGCTCCGGCGAGGATCCCGAGGGTCACGGCGGCGAGGCCGAGGCCGGCGACGCCCGTGTTGACCCAGAAGTAGCCGGGGCTGCTCGGACGGGTGCTGCCGTCGGCCAGGACACAGTCGAAGCGGAGCGGCACCCAGGAGGCCTCCTGGCCGACGAGCACACCGGGCGGGAAGTCGTCGCGGCACTCGTGGGCCGGTGTGGAGTCCGCGCCGGAGGAGGACTCGTGCACGGAGAGCGCGACCGATCCCGCGCCCAGGAAATAGAGGACGACCGCGGCCCAGCCCGCCATCCACGCCGACCAGCGCACCAGGTCGAACCGCCAGTCCGGGCGCCTGCCGGGCATCGCCACGGACAGGACCTTGACGAGGACGGCGATCACCCAGGCGGGGACCGCGACAACGGCCGGGAAGAGCAGGAAGCCGAAGAGAATGCCGAGCGCGGAGTCGTCGTCCATCGGGTGATCCCAGCAGGGCCGCACCGTCCGGACCGTGACGGAAGCCACAGTTCCGGCCACAGCCTCGTCACAGGGCGGGGAGAGGGGGCGGGGCTTTGAGGCGGGACCTGGAAGGGGGCGGGGCCCTGGTACGGGGCGGGGCCCTGGCAGAGGGGCGCGGCGGGCAGGGGGTGGGGCCCTCGCACCGGGCGCGGCCCTGGCGGGGGGCGCGGCCCTGGCAGACGGCGGGGCCCTGGCACACGCGGGCGGCCCTGACAGAGGGGCGCGGCGGGCAGGGGGCGGGGCCTCGGCACCGGGGCGGGGCCCCGGGACCGGTGGGCTCGCGGGATGCCCGGGACGGCGGCTCGCGGGCTGGGCCCCGGGCGGGTGGACCGATGCCCGGGGCCCATGGGCCGGGACCCGTGGGCCGGGACCCCTCGGCCGGGACCCGTGGGCCGGGACCCCTCGGCCGGGTCTCAGGCGTGAGAGGCCGGGGCCGTTGGAGTGGGCCCCAGGGCGACGTCCCGGGGCTCGTGGGGCTGGGCCCCGGGACGGGGGCGGGTCACCGGGTGGCTACGGCAGCTGGGCCTGGACCTGGCTGGAGATCAGCTCCAGGTGGTCCAGATCGCCGAGGTCCAGCACCTGGAGGTAGATCCGCTGGGAACCGATCTCCGCGTACCGGCCGATCTTGTCGACGACCTCGGCCGGGGAACCGGCCAGCCCGTTGGCCTTCAGCTCGTCCACCTCACGGCCGATCGCGGCGGCACGCCGGGCCACCTCCTGGTCGTCCTTGCCGACGCAGACGACGAGCGCGTTGGAGTACGTCAGGTCGTCCGCGTCGCGGCCCGCCTCCACCGCGGCGGCCCGCACGCGGCCGAACTGCCGCTCGCTGTCCTCGATCGACGCGAACGGGATGTTGAACTCGTCGGCGTACCGGGCGGCGAGCCGCGGGGTCCGGGTCGCGCCATGGCCGCCGATGAGCACCGGGACCTTCTTCTGGGCGGGCTTGGGCAGCGCCGGGGAGTCGGTGAGGTTGTAGTACGTGCCGTGGAAGTCGAAGGTCTTGCCGACCTCGGTCGCCCACAGCCCGGTGACGATCGCGAGCTGCTCCTCCAGCCGCGCGAACTTCTCCTTCGGGAAGGGGATGCCGTACGCCTTGTGCTCCTCCTCGAACCAGCCCGCGCCGAGGCCGAGTTCCACCCGGCCGCCGGACATCTGGTCGACCTGGGCGACCTGGATGGCGAGCACACCGGGGAGGCGGAAGGTGCCGGCGGTCATCAGCGTGCCGAGGCGGATGCGCTTGGTCTCGCGGGCGAGGCCGGCCAGGGTGATCCAGGCGTCCGTCGGGCCGGGCAGGCCGTCCACGCTGCCCATGCGGAGGTAGTGGTCGGAACGGAAGAAGGCGTCGAAGCCCAGGTCCTCGGTGGCCTTGGCCACGGTGAGCAGGGTGTCGTAGGTAGCCCCCTGCTGGGGCTCGGTGAAGATTCGAAGGTCCATACACCCATCCTGCACGGCGCCGCCCGCGTCAACCGCGCCGGTACCGTCCGGCACGGCCGTCCCCGGTCGGGTGAAATTCGTTCTCGTCGGGTCGTCGGAGCCGGACCGTCGGTAGCCCGCGCCGGACGGTGGCTTCCCTCGCGCTCATCCCGCCGTCCCCCGCACCCGCCGCCCGCGCACGGCCGTCGCCCAAAACCGGGCCGAGCCGAACTGAGGCCCGCACCCGCACCCGCCGGACGTGCCGCCCACCTGCCGCGCCACCCCGCGTTGGAGCCCCGCTCACACGCCCGACGGGCTGTCCTGGATGTCCTCGGGCAGTACGTCCTCCCGGGCCGCCAGCTTGCGCAGCATGTCCAGGACGCGGTCGCGGGACTCGTCGGCCGCGTCGATCGCCTCCATGCACTGCCAGTACGTCGTCTCGTCGGCCGCGGCGCTGGCCATGCCGACCAGGGCTATGCCGACCTCGCCGAGCAGGCCGCCGAGGCAGAGCAGGGTCTCCCGGGCGTCGTCCAGCTCGGTGAGCTGGGCGGCGCGCAGGTCGCCGGGGTCGAGTTCGGGCGGGTCCAGGACTCCGCAGCCCCGGCCCGCCAGCTCCGTCAGTCCCAGTGCCTCCCCGCGCAGCTCCGGCGGGCCGGAGACCGCGAGGCGGCTCCCGATCGCCTGCGCCAGGGCCTGCGCCTGCCAGACCTCCGCCATCATCTCCGCCGCGTCGGCGCCACCCGCCAGGGCTCGCCTGCTCGTGAGAATGAGCCGTACCGCATCCATATGGTGCCCCCGTCCCTCCGCCGCGCCACCTCGCACGGCTGCCCGAACTCCCTTGTTCACTACCCAGCGTGAGGGGCCGTGGGGCGAAAAGCCAGAGGAAGACCGAAATCTGTGGACAACAATTCGGATTCGCCCGGCATTTTGACTCCACAGAGTAATAACGGAGTTCAATCGTCCGATTCTTGGTCCCCGCTACCTGGAAGCGGGAAGCGGCGCTCGTTGCGGTCGATCTTCGCGGCCAGCGCGGCGAGCGGGTCGATGCCGAGGACCTCGCAGAGCTGGAGCAGATAGGCCAGGACGTCGGCGACCTCGTCCGTGACGCGGTGAGCCGTGCCGGGGTCGTCCATCACCCGGGCGGACTCCTCGGGCGTCAGCCACTGGAAGATCTCGACCAGTTCGGAGGCCTCCACCGAGAGGGCGGCGGCGAGGTTCTTGGGCGTGTGGTAGGGCTGCCAGTTCCGCGCGGCGGCGAACTCGGCCAGTCTGCGCTGGAGTCGGGCCAGGCCGGGATCGGGGTGTTCGGTCACGGGTTCAGGTGTACCACCGTGACACCGGGGGTCCTGGTGGCCCACGAGGCGTCGCTCACCGCGGCCACACAGCGGATGTGCCCCCGTTCGCCCATCCGCGCGGCCGTCCGCAGCACCTCCCGGCGCTGGCACGGATCCAGGCCACGGTCGAAGCCGTCGGCGAGGACGGTGAGGGTCCGCAGTGCGTCGGGCACCTCGCCCGGGGTGTCCACGTCGAGCACGCCCGGTCCGGTCAGCAGCACCAGCGTCAGCGCGAGATAGCGCAGTTCGCCGTCGCCGAGCCGGGCGAGTTCGGTGCGGAAGCCGTCGCCGCGGTCGAGCAGCGCCCGTACCGTGCCGTCGGCCAGCGGCTCGGCGACCAGGTCGGTCACCCGCCCGGCGCATCCCGCGTGCAGCGCCTCGACCAGCAGGCCGTGCCGCCGGCCGCACTCCGCGCGCGTACGCCACAGCACGTCGGCGAGGTTGTCGCAGCCGCGCAGCAGCCGGCCCGAGCCGGTGGGGACGGGGGCGCGCATGTGCTCGGGGCGCGGATCGCAGGGGAAGACGGAGCGCAGGGCGACGACCATCTGTTCGGCCGCGGCGAGCACATGGCGCTGGCCGTCCGTCTTGCCGGCCACGCGCAGCGGCAGCAGGGCGGTGCCCAGGCGGTCGTCGGGGAGCGGGGCGCGGGTGACCGCGGCGGAGCCGGCGGTGTGCCAGGCGGCCTGGACGGTCCGGCGTCCGGGGTCGCGCAGGGCCGTCTCCAGCAGGACGACTCCGCGCGCGGTCAGCCGCTCCCCCACGATCCGCGGGTACGGTTCGGCCTGGACGGCGAGGTCGAGCCGGACCGGGCCCTCGGCGCCGTCGGCCGTACAGCCGATCCGGAATCCCCGCCGCCCCTCGGCGTCGGGGCGGGCCCGCTCCGGCACGCAGGCGACCGGGTCGGGGAACGCCTCCCCGAGGGGGGCGCCGCCGCCGAGCCGTGCCAGCGCCTCGTACGCGGCGAGCGCGGTGGTCTTGCCCGCCCCGCTGGGCCCCGCGAACACGGTGACCGGCCCGAGCGGGAATCCGGCCCGCCGGTGCCCGGCGAAGGCCGACAGCCGCAGTTCGGTGATCCGGGAGCGGATGTCGGGGGACGGAGGGGACTGCGCGGGGACGGTGGCGGCTGACGCGTCGGCCGCCGGCGGCTCAGCGGACACGGAGGGCACGGCCATATGCGGACCGTAGGCCTCCACCCGTACGCCGAACCGTTTCACTGCTGGGACGTTCCTACGATCGGGGGACCTGACGGCAGCCGACATCCCGCGCAGACCAGGAATTTTGCAGAAGATGACGGTCTTGTGGTCGTTGTCGGTGCTCACCGTTACTCTGCCGGGGTGTACGAGGAGTTCGAGGGGGGCGATCCCGCCGCGCGCAGGCGTGCGGCGATCGCCGCGGAGAAGGACCGGCTGGCCCGCGACCGTGAGCGGCGCGAATCCCGCGACCGCACGGCGGTCAGCGGCTTCCTGCGCCGGAAATGGGCCTGGCTGGGCGTGACCGGGGATGCCGTCACCGCCGTGCACGGTATTCTGGACGCACTCTCGGCCGCACCGGGTCTGCCCGCCGAACCGCGCGCCGTGCTGCGCGCCGCGACCGCCGGCGCGCCGGACCGCGAGGCGCTCCTCCCGGCGGTGCGCAGGGCGCTGGAACACGCGGCTCCGGAAGAGGTGCTGGGGCACATACGGGCCCTGTGGGAAGCGGACATTCCCTGGCTGACCGACGCGGGAGCGGAGCGTTGCCGGGTGATCTGCTCCAGCGCGCCGAGCCTGCTGCTCGTCAGCGGCCGGGCCCGCGCCGTCTCCGGCGGTCCGGCCTTCTCCCTCTTCGCCGCTGCCGCCACCCGCGGCGCCGTCCCCGTGCCCACGCGCCATCTGCCCGACATCCTGCCCTGGGCGCCGCTGCCCGTCCTGGACGACCTGGTGGACCACGGCGGTCTGCTGCCCGAGGACAGGCCGTGGGCGGACCGGGACCCGGACGAGGCGCTCTACCTGCGCGCACGCCTCGTGCCGGACAAGGTCGCTCCGCAGGACGCGGCCGCCCTGGAGTGGACCGACTACCTGCGGCGCGAGGCGTTCCTGAGCGGTGCGCGGCTGGAGCGGCTCGACCCCGCCGATCTGTGGGACCTGCTGTACGACGTCGTCGCCGACGGGGACATCACGCGGATCGACGAGCTGGACGCTCTGCTGCCCCGCACCCAGCAGATCCAGCTCCGGGACCTCAGGTCCGGGGCGATCAACGGGGAATGGCCGCGCGAGACGGTCGCCGACACGGGGCTGTGGCTGCTGATGGCCAGCCTGTGGCAGCCGCAGCAGAGCGTCAGTCCCCAACTGAGCCCGTTCCACGCGCTGGTGGCGCTGAACCGCGCGTACGACTTGTTGAAGGCGGGCCGGCTGGAGGAGGCCGGGCAGCAGGCGGCCCGGTTCGAGAAGGGCGGCACCGGCAGGAAGGCCGGCACCGGACTGCGTCAGGAGGCGCTCACCATCAGGGCGTACGCCGCCGCGGTGGAGGGCGACCTCGCGCAGGCCGAGGCGCTCGCGGAGGCCGCCGCCAGACTGGGTGAGCAGGCGGTGGCCAATCTGGCTCTGGTGCGCGGCTGGAGGGCCACGCCGAAGAACAGGCGCGACCGGGTCACCAACCCCTTCATCGAACTCGGTCTGGACCACGGCTCGTCCCGTTGGGAGAAGCACTGCCGGGAGCTGTTCCGCGAGGCTGAGGGCGACCACACCGAGCAGGCCCGGATCAACGACGCGGAGGAACGCATCCGCGCCGCGCAGGGCACCGACGCCGGTCTGTCGGTCTTCTTCCGGATCCCCCTGGAGCCCGACCGGTATCTGATGCCGGACTCGGTTCCCGCCACGCTCGTACCGCCGGTGGCGGCGCTGCCACGGCGCACGCCCGCGGTGAGCGGCGCGGAACTGGAGCGGATCCGGGCGCGCGCCGCCGTGGAACTCCTCGACGACCTGCGCAGCACGCCACCACGTCTCGACCGCCACGACCGACGGGCCTGATCACCGCCCGGCCGTTCTCCACACCCTCTCTGCGAGGTAATCGTCCGCAATGTCCCCCAGCAAGAACCCCTCTCGATCCACCGGCTCGCGGGGCCGGTCAGCCGACCAGAAGGCCGCGCCGAGGAAGGCCGCCGCCAGGAAGAGGGTCGACAAGGCCGACCGCCCCGGGCGTATCTGCCCGGCGTGCGGCGGTGTGCAGCCCGGGGCGGAGGCGCGCGCCAAGGGCCCCAAGCCCACTGGTCTGCGCATACGCCAGGCCGGCCGCACGGCCACCGCCCGGCCTGCACCGGCCGCGAAACGACCCGACTCCACCGAGGCGCCCGTCGAGCCCACCGAACCGCCCGCACCCATCGAGGCCCCGGCGTCGGCGCCCACCCGGGTTCCGGTCGACGCGCCCACGCTGATCAAGGGCATCGTCGAGCGCGTCCCCGCCGCTCTCGCGAAGGCCGCGGCGGGCGACGCGCCTGCGCCGGGCGCGCTCACCGCGGCCGTGCGCAAGGCCGTTCTGGACGAGTTCCGGACCCGCGCGGCCTTCACCGGCCGCGTGGCCGAGATGGACGCCCTGCTGTGGACACAGCCGGACCACGGCGGTCCGGCCGTCCGCGCCTCGATGGCGGACCATCTGAAGGCCCTCGGGATCCGGCGGCTGGACACACCGGACCAGGCGGAAGCGTTCGTCGTCACGGAGGGTACGGGCGATGCCTTCGAACTGCTCCGCCCCGCCTACGTCGACGATCTGACGGGCAAGGTCATCCTGGCCGGTCAGCTCCGGCGGATCGCGCCGGACGCCGCACAGCACACCACGGGAGAAGACGCATGACGGCCACCGGTATCGACTTCGGCACCACGAACTCGGTGGCCGCGCAGTGGACCGGTGGCGAGTTCGCCGAGGTGCTGGAGATCGGCGGCCATGGGCTGGACGCCACCTGGCGCCGTCCGGGCTTCGAGCGCCTGTACCCGTCCGTGGTCGGCACCAGTTCGCTGCGCACCGGCACCCTGTTCGGCTGGGAGGCCAAGCTGCGCTCCGAGCGCGCCGTGGAGGCGTGCAAGCGGATGCTGCGCGAAGAACCGCTCGTCACCATCGGGGGCGAACGGTTCGCCGCCACCACCGCAGCGGCCGCGGTGTTCCGGTCGATGGTCCTCGCCGCACAGGACGAGGCGGCCACGGACATCGACGAGGCGGTCATCACCGTACCGGCCAACGCCACCGGCGCGGCCCGGTTCCGTACCCGGGAGGCGGCCCGTGCCGCGGGCATCAGGGTGCGCGCCCTGCTGAACGAGCCGACCGCCGCGGCCATCGCCTACGCCCACTACCTGGAGGAGGAGGGCGAGTTCCTGGTCTTCGACTGGGGCGGCGGCACGATGGACGCCACCCTCCTGCTGCACGACGACGGCTTCTTCGACGAGAAGGCCAGCCGTGGTGTCAACCGGCTCGGCGGTCTGGAGATCGACGAACGGCTGCGCCGCATGGTCCTGGAGCGGTCCCCCGCGCAGCGGGCCTGGACGGAGTCGGAGAAGCGGCAGTTCCGGCTCGACATCGAACGCAGCAAGATCCTGCTGTCCCAGCAGGAGTCGGTCAGCGTGCTGACCCCGGACGGCGCGTCGGTGGAGATCGGCCAGGACGAGTTCTCGTACGAGATCCAGGACCTGATCACCCGGGCGCTGGAGCCCGTCGAGGAGTGCCTCGCCCAGGCACAGCTCGATCCGGAAAACCTGACCGCCGTACTGATGATCGGCGGCAGCAGCCAGATTCCGGCGGTACGCGCCGCGGTCGCCGAGGCGCTCGACCGGGATCCGGTGTCCGTCGAGGCGTTCGACCCGATGACGGCGGTGGCCGAGGGCGCGGCGATCTGCGCCGCCGCCATGGCCGGGGAACTGGACAGCATCATCCGGGTGGTCAACACGCACGCGCTCGGCACGGTCACGACCGGGAGCGACGGCAACAGGCGGTTCAGCACGCTGATCCCGCGCAATCTGCGGCTGCCGCAGCAGCGGGTGAAGTCGTACGAGCCCAACAAGGACAACGTCACCAAGCTGACGGTCGAGGTCTGGGAAGGGGCGCCGGACCGGCCGGTGGAGCACCCGGACAACGTCAAGCTGACCGAGCTTCAGCTGACGTATCCGGAGCCCTGCCGCGACCGGAGCGAGGGCGTCTTCGACCTGGAGTTCACCTACAGCAAGGAGGGGCTGCTGTCGGTCAAGGCGACCCTGCAGCGGACCGGTGAGGTCGTGCTCAACGGTGAGGTCAAGGTGTTCGGCGACGGCGCGGTGGAGCCGGAGGTGACGAAGGAGCTCGAACGGCTGCTGGCCCTGTCCCCGGCTTCGCGGCCGGTGCCGAGGCCCACGCATCCGCAGGCCCCGGCGGGCAGGCCGCGGCAGTCCGGTGAGTCCACCGAGCCCCTGGTCGTGGACGGCTCCAACCTCGCCTGGAACGGCAGGCCGCCGCGGGCGCAGGGCGGCCGGCCGAGCTTCGCGGCGCTCCAGGCGGCGGTGACCGCGCTGCGGTTCAAGCATCCGCAGCGCGACATCCACGTGGTCGTGGACGCCTCCCTGCGGCACCAGGTCAGCGCGGAGGAAAGGCCGCTGGTCGAGCAGGCGGTCGCGGAGCACCAGGTCGTCCAGCCGCCGGCCGGCACGGAGGGCCGGGGTGACGCGTTGGTCATCAGCATCGCCGAGGAAGTGGGCGGCATCATCGTCTCCAACGACAACTTCGCCCCGTTCCAGAAGGACAACCCCTGGCTGCTGAGCAAGGGACGCGTCATCGGAGCGACGCAGTCGCACGGCGTGTGGGTGTTCCCCGCCCGCACCCCGAACCCGGCGGCGGGAGCCGTACGGCACTGAGAGCGCGCTGTCCGACAGCCCCGGCCGCGCCGCCGGGCGCCGGATCCGAGGCCGCGCCGCGCACCACCGTGGCCCGCGCCGCGCACGCCGGGCCCCCGGCGGCGCGGCCGGGGCCCGGGTCGGGCACCGTGAGGCGCGAGTGGCCGGTGGCGGCCGCTCAGCCGCCGGAGATGGCCGCGCCCTCCATCAGTCCGCTGACCTCCGTCCCGGGCGGGGTGAGGAGGAAGACGTTCCGGTCGACGCGGTGCATGCCGCTGCCCAGGCCGAAGACGACGCCCGTGCTGAAGTCGAGGACGCGCTTGGCGACGTCACCCTCCGCACCGGACAGGTCGAGCAGCACCGGCGCTCCGGCCATCAGGGTCTCGGCGACTTCCCGGGCGTCCGCGAAGACGTTGACACGCAGGACCACGAACCGGCGCCGGGTCTCGGTCTCGGCGTCGGGCAGCGAGCGGTGGTCCACCGCGGACGGCCAGGCGTCCCGGCCCCGCAGCGGCACGACCTGGGCGAGCCCTTCCCACTGTTCATCGGTGACGTCGTAACGGCTCACCGGCTCCCCCTGATCTGACTCGCACTCAATCCCTGCACAGTCAATTCTTACGCCAAGTCACCCGTTCGGCCCAACAACGACACGGTGCGCGACCGGACCGGCCGTATCTCCCGCGTCACACCCTGCGTCAGATGTGCGGATTAGTCCGGTTCTTACCGGGCTCATACCCGACTCTTCACCGGCCTCCGTCCCCAGCTCACTCCTCCCCGCTAGCGTCCCGTGCCGTGCATGTGGCAGAGACACAGCAGGTGACAGCCGGCCGGCGGACATCGTCGGTGGTGTCCGCCGATCCGGGGGCCCGCGCGGCGGCGCCGGACGGACCCGCGCAGTGGCACCGCGTGCTGACGCTCCTCGCCGACGTGAGCCTGTTCATCGGCACGCGCTCGGTGTGGACCCAGGCGGTCAGGCACCAGCTGGTCCTCGCGGGGGTCATCTCCGTCTGCTACGCCTCGGTCCTGGTGACCGGCGTGCTCGCCCTCACCGTCCGCCGGACGCGCTCGCTGGCCCGCCTGGACCTGGTGGTCCTGGCGACCGCCGCCACCCTCGTCCTGTGCGCCTGGGCGCTCAACCACGGCGGCGGCGACGAGGCGGTCCTCACCTCCCAGGCCGCGCGGGAACTCGTCGCCGGGCACCCGGTGTACGAGCAGCCCTGGCCCTGGCTTTTCCACGCCAAGGGCGTCGCGCTGACGCCCACCATGGACGGCGGATACGACTTCACCTACGGCTATCCGCCACTGGCCCCGCTGCTCACCGCGCCCCTGCTGTGGCTGGGCCACGGCGGCGCCCCGGCCACGGCGGCGGCGACGGTCGCGCTGGTCGTGGGCACGGTGGTGCTGTGGCGGCTGCTCCCGGTGCCCTGGCGTTCGGCGGCGACGATGGTCTGCCTCGGCTTCGGCTTCCTGCCGATGTACGCCCGCCAGGGCTACCCGGCGATCACCGGCCTGGTCCTGCTGCTGCCGGTGGTGGTGCGCTGGCCCCGGCTCGGCGCGCGCGGCCGTCTGGGCGCGGCCGGGATCGCGCGGGCCGCGTGTCTCGGCGCCGCGTGCGCCGCCCAGCAACTGCCGTGGTTCGTCACACCGTTCCTGCTGGCCGGGATCTACGCCGTGCGACGCGGCGAACTGGGCGGCCGGCGGGCGGCGCGGGTGGTGCTGCGGATCGCGGGGACCGCGGTGCTCACCTGGCTGCTGATCAACGCGTACTTCGTCGTGAGCGAGCCCGGCCCGTGGCTGCGGGGCATCGCCCTGCCGCTGACCCAGGGCGCGGTGCCGCACGGCCAGGGGCTGGTGGACGTCTCGCTGTACTTCACCCACGGCAGCGACCGGCTCGACTGGTACGGCCGGGCGAGCGTGCTGCTCGCCGTCGCCCTGCCGGCGGTGTTCGTGCTGTTCGTCCGGCGGCTCGGGCCGGCCGCGACCGTACTGCCCTGGTGCGCCTTCTACCTGGCGACCCGGTCCCAGGACGGCTACTACCTGATGATGACCCCGCTGTGGCTGGCGGCGGCGGTCACCGCGCCCCTGCCGGAGTTCGCCCACGCCTGGCAGCCGCGGCCCCGCCCGTTCACCGGTCCGCGCCGCCGGGCCGCGCCGGCCCTGGCCGTCGTGGCGCTGATCACGCCCGCGCTGGTGAGCGCGGCCCTGGCGGCGACGGGGACCCCGCCGCTGCGGATGGACGTCACGGCGGCCCGGCACACCTCGGCGCAGACCCTGTCCCGGCTGACCCTGCGGGTCACCAACACGGGCGGCACCGCGCTCACCCCGCACTACATGCTCAGCGCCGGCCAGGGCATGAGCCGGTACTGGCCGCTGATGCGCGGCCCGGCGACGATTCCCGCGCACGGCACTGCGACCGTCGAACTCTGGGCGCCGTCCGGCGGTTTCCAGGTGCCGGCGAAATCCGGCACCCGGCTCCGGCTGCGCGCCTTCACGGCGAACCCGCAGACGCTGTCCACCCGGGACGTGCGCCGGGCTCAGCTGGGCCCCAGGCCGCCGCGCGGGTGAAGCGGAGCGTCGCCGTGACCGTGACCCCGTGGTCAGGCCGCGCATCATGCCGAGCTGGTCCCAGCCCATGCCGGACCGGCCCCGGCGTTCACGCCGGTCAGGCGGGCGGTGAGGGACAGGGGCCGGCTGATGCCCCCCGGACGGTCAGCTGTCCGGTGACCCGGACCGTGTCCTCGACGTCTCCCCCGACGAGCAGCGAGCGGCCATGTGCGCCCTCGTACCGGACCTGGAGACCGAGACCCACTGAGCCGCCGGGACCGGAGAGACACAGGTCACCACCGCAAGAAGAGAAAACTCACAGCCCGTGCTCCGCCTGGGCCGCGACACCCTGCCCTAGCATCCGAGCCATGACGGTCCTGCCTGACGACGGGCTCTCCCTGGCCGCCGAGTTCCCTGACGCGACACATGAGCAGTGGCAACGCCTGGTCGAGGGCGTCCTGCGCAAGTCGGGCAAGGAACTGACCGGCGCGGCAGCTGAGGACGCCCTGTCCACGACGCTGGAGGACGGGCTGCGCACCCGGCCCCTGTACACCGCGCGCGACAGCGCGCCCGACCCCGGCCTGCCGGGCTTCGCCCCCTTCGTGCGGGGCAGCCGCCCGGAGGGCACCAGTACGAGCGGCTGGGACGTACGGCAGCGGCACACGGCACTCGCCGACGGCACGGCGGACGCCGTGCTCGCCGACCTGGAGAACGGCGGCACCTCCCTGTGGCTGGTGCTGGGCGAGGGCGGCATCCCGGTCTCCGAGCTGGGCCGCGCCCTCGACGGCGTCTACCTCGACCTGGCACCGGTCGCCCTGGACGCGGGCCGCGACACCGGAGCCGCCGCGGAGGCGCTGCTGCGGCTGTACGACGACAAGGGCATCGACCCGAAGGCCGCCCGCGGCACCCTGGGCGGCGACCCGCTCGGGTACGAGGCCCGCACCGGCACCGCACTGGACTTCGCCCCCTTCGCCGCCCTGGCCGTCCGCTGCGCCGAGCGGTACCCGGGCCTGCGCGCGCTGACCGTGGACGCGCTGCCCTACCACGAGGCGGGCGGCTCGGCCGCGCAGGAGCTGGGTGCCTCGCTGGCCACCGGCGTGGCCTACCTGCGGGAGCTGACCGAGGCCGGGCTCGGTGTCGAACAGGCCGCCGCCCAGCTGGAGTTCCGCTACGCGGCCACCGCCGACCAGTTCCTGACCATCGCCAAGCTGCGCGCGGCCCGCCGGCTGTGGGCACGGGTCGCCGAGGTGTGCGGGGCGCCGGCCGCGGGCGCGCAGGTGCAGCACGTGGTGACGTCGCCGGTGATGATGAGCCGCCGCGACCCCTGGGTGAACATGCTCCGCACGACGGTCGCGACGCTCGCCGCGGGGGTGGGCGGCGCGGACTCCGTGACGGTGCTGCCGTTCGACCACGCGCTCGGCCTCCCGGACGCGTTCGCGCGCCGGATCGCCCGCAACACCTCCTCCATCCTGATCGAGGAGTCCCACCTGGCCCGGGTCATCGACCCGGCGGGCGGCTCCTGGTACGTCGAGCGGCTGACGGACGAACTCGCCGGAGCCGCCTGGCAGTTCTTCCGGTCGATCGAGCGCGACGGCGGTCAGGCGGCCGTCCTGCGCTCCGGCCGGCTGCGCACCGACCTGGCGACGACCTGGGCGGAGCGCTCCAAGCGGCTCGCCAGGCGGCGCGAACCCATCACCGGGGTCAGCGAGTTCCCGCTGCTGGCCGAGAAGCCGGTGGAGCGCGCGCCCGCGCCCGAGCCGCCGTCCGGCGGGCTGCCGCGCGTGCGCCGCGACGAGGCGTTCGAGGAGCTGCGCGCCCGCTCCGACGCCCATCTGGCGGCGACCGGCACCCGGCCGCGGATCTTCCTCGCCACGATCGGCTCCGCCGCCGCGTACACCGCCCGCGCGACCTTCGCCGCGAACCTCTTCCAGGCCGGCGGCATCGAACCGGTCACCGAGGGCCGCTTCGAGGACAGCGGCGCGACCGAGGCGGTGCTGTGCTCCAGCGACGCGCTCTACGCCGAACAGGCCGAGGAGACCGCGCAGGCGCTGCGCGCGGCCGGTGCCCGGCATGTCTTCCTGGCGGGCCGCGGCGACTACGCCGGCATCGACTCGTACGTCTTCGCGGGCTGTGACGCCGTGGACGTCCTGTCCGCGACCCTCGACCGCATGGGAGTGTCCTGATGGGAATCCCCGACTTCTCCGGCATCGAACTGGGGACCCCGGCCGCCGACGCCACCGAAGGTGAGTGGCGCACGGCCCTGAAGCGGGCCACCGGGGGCACGGAACCGCTGTGGGAGACCCCGGAGGGCATCGGGGTCAAGCCGCTGTACACCGGCCGTGACCTGGAGGGCCTGGACTTCCTGGGCACCTACCCGGGCATCGCGCCGTATCTGCGCGGCCCGTACCCCACGATGTACGTCAACCAGCCCTGGACGATCCGCCAGTACGCGGGCTTCTCCACCGCCGAGGAGTCCAACGCCTTCTACCGGCGCAATCTGGCGGCCGGCCAGAAGGGCCTGTCGGTCGCCTTCGACCTGCCCACGCACCGGGGCTACGACAGCGACCACCCGCGCGTGACCGGTGACGTCGGCATGGCGGGCGTGGCCATCGACTCGATCTACGACATGCGGCAGCTGTTCGACGGCATCCCTCTGGACAGGATGACCGTGTCGATGACGATGAACGGCGCCGTGCTGCCGGTGCTGGCGCTGTACATCGTGGCGGCGGAGGAACAGGGCGTACCGCCCGAGAAGCTGGCCGGGACCATTCAGAACGACATTCTGAAGGAGTTCATGGTCCGCAACACCTACATCTATCCGCCGAAGCCGTCGATGCGGATCATCTCCGACATCTTCGCGTACACCTCGCAGCGGATGCCCCGCTACAACTCCATCTCCATCTCCGGCTACCACATCCAGGAGGCGGGCGCGACGGCCGACCTGGAGCTGGCGTACACGCTCGCGGACGGCGTGGAGTACATCCGGGCCGGGCGGGAGGCGGGCCTGGACGTGGACGCGTTCGCCCCTCGCCTCTCCTTCTTCTGGGCGATCGGCATGAACTTCTTCATGGAGGTCGCCAAGCTGCGCGCGGCCCGCCTGCTGTGGGCGAAGCTGGTGAAGCAGTTCGACCCGAAGAACACCAAGTCCCTCTCCCTGCGCACCCATTCGCAGACCTCGGGCTGGTCGCTGACCGCGCAGGACGTCTTCAACAACGTCACGCGCACGTGCGTGGAGGCCATGGCGGCGACCCAGGGCCACACCCAGTCGCTGCACACCAACGCCCTCGACGAGGCGCTGGCGCTGCCGACCGACTTCTCGGCGCGGATCGCCCGTAACACCCAGCTGCTCATCCAGCAGGAGTCGGGCACCACCCGGGTCATCGACCCGTGGGGCGGCAGCGCCTACGTGGAGCGGCTGACGTACGACCTCGCCCGCAAGGCGTGGGCGCACATCCAGGAGGTCGAGCAGGCGGGCGGCATGGCGCAGGCCATCGACGCCGGCATCCCCAAGCTGCGTGTGGAGGAGGCGGCGGCCCGCACCCAGGCCCGCATCGACTCCGGGCGTCAGCCGGTGATCGGCGTCAACAAGTACCGCGTCGACAGCGACGAGCAGATCGAGGTCCTCAAGGTCGACAACTCCTCGGTGCGCGCCCAGCAGATCGAGAAGCTGCGCCGGCTGCGGGAGGAACGGGACGAGCAGGCCTGCCAGGACGCCCTGGACGCGCTCACCCGGGCGGCCGACGGCAAGGAGAACCTGCTGGAGCTGGCCGTGCGCGCGGCCCGCGCCAAGGCGACGGTCGGTGAGATCTCCGACGCCCTGGAGAAGGTGTACGGGCGGCACGCGAGCCAGATCCGTACGATCTCCGGCGTGTACCGCAACGAAGCAGGCCGGTCCCCGTCCGTGGACCGCACCCGGGCCCTGGTGGACGCGTTCGAGGAGGCCGAGGGGCGCCGGCCGCGCATCCTGGTCGCCAAGATGGGCCAGGACGGCCACGACCGCGGCCAGAAGGTGATCGCGACCGCCTTCGCCGACCTCGGCTTCGACGTCGACGTCGGCCCGCTGTTCCAGACGCCGGAGGAGGTCGCCCGGCAGGCGGTCGAGGCGGACGTGCACGTGGTCGGGGTCTCCTCGCTGGCCGCCGGTCACCTCACGCTCGTCCCGGCGCTGCGCGAGAAGCTCGCCGAGGAGGGCCGCGAGGACATCATGATCGTGGTCGGCGGGGTGATCCCGCCGCAGGACGTGCCGACCCTGCGGGAGATGGGCGCGGCGGAGGTGTTCCTGCCGGGGACGGTGATCCCGGACGCCGCCCACGACCTGGTGAAGCGCCTGTCGGCCGATCTCGGCCACGAGCTGTAGGGCCGCGATGGCCGCGATCGATCTGGACACCTATGTGAAGGGTGTGCTCGACGGGAAGCGGGCCCTGGTGGCCCGCGCCATCACGCTCGTCGAGTCCACCCGGCCGCAGCACCGGGCGCTGGCACAGCGGTTGCTCACCGAGCTGCTGCCGCACAGCGGCCGGGCGCGGCGCATCGGCATCAGCGGGGTGCCGGGTGTCGGCAAGTCCACGTTCATCGACGCGTTCGGCACGATGCTGACCTCGCTGGGCCACCGGGTGGCGGTCCTCGCCGTCGACCCGTCCTCCACCCGCACGGGCGGCTCCATCCTGGGCGACAAGACCAGGATGGAACGCCTGGCGGTCGACCCGGCCGCCTTCGTCCGCCCCTCCCCCAGCGCCGGCACGCTGGGCGGGGTCGCGAAGGCCACCCGGGAGTCGATGGTGGTGATGGAGGCGGCGGGCTACGACGTGATCCTGGTCGAGACCGTCGGTGTCGGCCAGTCCGAGACGACGGTCGCCGACATGGTGGACTCCTTCCTGCTGCTGACGCTGGCCCGCACCGGCGACCAGTTGCAGGGCATCAAGAAGGGCGTCCTGGAGCTGGCCGACGTGATCGCCGTCAACAAGGCGGACGGCCCGCACGAGCGCGACGCGCGGGCGGCGGCACGGGAGTTGGCGGGCGCGCTGCGCCTGATGCACGGCAAGGACGCCTTCTGGACCCCGCCGGTGCTGCACTGCAGCGCCCGCGAGTCGACCGGCCTCGACACGGTCTGGGAGCGTCTGGAGCAGCACCGCTCCCTGCTCGACTCCACCGGCCGGCTGGCCGCCAAGCGCCGGGACCAGCAGGTCGGCTGGACCTGGGCGATGGTCCGCGACGAACTCCTCGGCCGCCTGCACGCCGACCCTGCCGTCCGCGCGACCGCGCCGGATCTGGAACAGCGGGTCAGGGACGGCCGGTTGACGGCCACACTGGCGGCGGAACGCATCCTGGCGGCTTTCGAGGGCCGTACGGCACCTGAGGCCGAAGGCTGAGCGACGCCCGGTCCCGCCGCGCCCCATCGGTGCGGCGGGCCACCGGCCGTCCCGGCCCGTCGGCCGGTCTTCGGTTTCCCGGGCACTGCAACGCGAACAAGCGCGCGAACACAGGAACGTCAGTTCCCGAATTCTATGAGGGGCTGCCGGTAACCGGTGAAGACCGGCCATACCGCAGCATGCGGATTCGATCACGCCGCCCTTCTCCGGCAATTTATGCCGACCGCAGGTCAGAGGCCCTTTACGCGCACGATCACATCGCGTACAGGCCGCGCCGGGGGCCGGGCGATCCGCTGGAGCGCGCGGTGGCGCAAAGGCGCCCGCAGGCGGTCACCGGGCGGTTCACCACGTCTCAAAAGCTTGAGCACAAATTCCACACATCCTCTCTTCAGATCGGCCCCGATGGTCTAGATTGACCGTGCTTCAGCTGTTCGGACACGAGGCGACCAATAATGATCTTTAAGTCCGGCGCCAGGGAAGTCAGCAGTCGCGTCCCCGGCGCCGGACGTGTGAAGGATCAATTCCGGGAGCCCGGGAAAGGTCCTTGGGTGCGGGGAGCACCCGAGGTTTCGACGGGTTCCCGCGCACCGTGAGCGTCTCGCAGAACATGCGAATCCGCTGCCGCCCGGGGTGGGTTGTCCACGTGGCTCCGACATAGCCGGGAGGGATGCGCGGGGGGCGGGGGCCTCCCGGGGGAGGAACAGTACGGGAGGCGGGGGCTTCCCGAGGGGGCGGAACAGTGTTGGGCGAACACGTCGAACCACTGGGACCTGGGGGGGTTCTGTGCGGCAAGGGGGACTTGTCAGCCCGTTTCCGTCGGCGCGCGAGCGTCTGGCGAACGGGGCGATCAGCCGGCCCACGATCGACTGGGAGCAGCGGTACCGCCGTACCGTGATCATCGGCGACACCGCGGCCACCGCCTTCGTGGTGGCGGCGATCGGCAACTTCTTCGGGGCCCGGGACGCGGCCAACTGGCATGAGAAGTGGGGGATTCTCGCCTTCGGCACCGAACTGCTGGTGCTGGGGGCGCTCGCGGTGAGCCGGGCGTGGGCTCCGGCCGTACTCGGCCAGGGTGCCGAGGAATTCCGGCGGCTCGGACGCTCACTGTTCACGGCGACCGTCGTCCTGGCGCTCGGCGGGATCGCCCTCACCTCACGCAACATCAAGCTCTGGATCTTCGTCGCCATCCCCGCGATCGCGCTCGTCACCATGACCGCGCGGTATGTGCTGCGCCTGTGGCTGCACAGACAGCGGAAGGAAGGACGGTGCCTGCGACCGGTGCTCGCCGCCGGAAGCGTGGCCACCGTGCGCGACCTGATCATCCGGACCCGCAAGTTCCCGCACCTCGGCTGGCGCGTGGACGCGGTGTGCACGACGGACGGTCTCGGGCTCGACAGTGAGGAACTGGACGGGGTGCCGATCGTCGGCCGGCTGACGGACGTCGCCCACCACGTCCGCCGCGACGGCTACCGTGTCGTCGCGGTCACACCGGACGCGCACTGGTCACCGGACCGGCTGCAGCGGCTGGCCTGGAACCTCGAAGGCAGCGACGCCGAGATGGTCGTGGCACCCGTGCTGATGGAGGTGGCCGGCCCGCGGCTGCACGTCGACGCGGTGCTCGGGATCCCGCTGCTGCGGGTCAGCATGCCGACCTTCACCGGGGGCCGCCGGGCGGTCAAAGAGGTCGTCGACCGGATGGGCGCGGCGATCCTGCTGGTGCTGTTCGCCCCGCTGATGGTGTTCGTCGGGCTGCTCGTGGTGGCGGACAGCCGGGGCGGGGCGTTCTACCGCCAGCGCAGGGTCGGCAAGGACGGCCGCGAGTTCACCATGTACAAGTTCCGCACCATGGTCGCCGGGGCCGACCGGGCACGTGCCCAGCTGGCCGCCCTCAACGAGGGCGCCGGCCCACTGTTCAAGCTCCGCCGGGATCCGCGGGTGACCCGGATGGGAACGGTGCTGCGCCGGTACTCGATCGACGAGCTCCCGCAGCTGTTCAACGTGCTCACCGGATCGATGTCGCTCGTCGGTCCGCGGCCTCCGTTGCCGGAGGAGTGCGCCGCGTACGGGCCGGACATCCGGCGACGGCTGCTGGTCAAGCCCGGACTCACCGGCCTGTGGCAGATCAGCGGACGCAGCGACCTGTCGTGGGAGGAGGCGGTCCGGCTGGACCTGCGGTACGTGGAGGACTGGTCGCTCGCCCTGGACACAGTGATCTTGTGGAAGACGCTGCGTGCGGTGCTGTACGGGCAGGGCGCCTACTGATGCGCGGGGGCCGTCGACCGGCCGGGCGCGCGGACCGCAGGCCAGGAGGCCTGCCTGGGGGGAGGAACGAGTCATGAGAGTCAGCGTTTTCGGGCTCGGCTACGTGGGCTGCGTGTCGGCCGCGTGCCTGGCCAGCATGGGTCACGAGGTCATCGGGGTGGACGTCAACCAGGTGAAGGTCGACCTGGTCAACGACGGCAAGGCCCCGGTGGTCGAGGAGCTGATCGGCGAACTCACCGCCGACGTCGTACGGACCGGGGCGTTGCGCGCCACCGGCGACGTCCGCGAAGCGATCACGGGCAGCGAGGTGTCACTGGTCTGCGTGGGCACGCCGTCGGAGCCCAACGGCAGCCTGTGCACCACGTACTTGGAACGGGTCACCGAGCAGATCGGCGCGGCGCTGGCCGAGCGGGGCGGACGGCACACCGTCGTGTTCCGCAGCACCATGCTCCCGGGCACCTGCCTGAACCTGCTGGTACCGATCCTGGAGAAGTACGTCGGCGGTACGGCCGGGGTGGACATCGGGGTCGCGGTCAACCCCGAGTTCCTGCGCGAGGGCACCAGCGTGCGGGACTTCTTCGACCCGCCCAAGACCGTCATCGGCGAACTCGACCCGGCGAGCGGCGACGCGGTGACGGCGCTGTACGCCGGCTTGCCCGGCGAGGTGTTCCGGGTGCCGGTCCCCACGGCCGAGGCGATCAAATACGCGGACAACGCGTTCCACGGCCTCAAGATCGGCTTCGCGAACGAGCTGGGCGCGGTGTGCCAGGCGCTCGGCGTGGACTCGCACCAGGTGATGGACGTCTTCCTGGCCGACCACAAGCTGAACATCAGCCCCGCCTACCTGCGGCCCGGCTTCGCCTTCGGCGGCTCCTGCCTGCCCAAGGACCTGCGCAGCCTGGTCCACGCGGCACAGCGGGCCGATGTCTCGGTGCCCATCCTCGCCCACGTGCTGCCCTCCAACTCCGACCATCTGCAACGCGCGGTGGACCTGGTCGAGCGCACCGGCAGACGCCGGATAGGCATGTTCGGGCTCTCCTTCAAACCCGGCACCGACGACCTCCGTGAGAGCCCGCTCGTCGAACTGGCGGAGAGGCTCTTCGGCAAGGGGTACGACCTGCGGATCTACGACGCCAACGTGAACCTCTCCCGGCTGATCGGCGCGAACCGCGAGTACATCGAGAACCGGCTGCCGCACCTCGCACAGCTGCTCGCGGACTCCGTCGGCGAGGTGCTGGAGCACGCCGAGGTCTGCCTGGTCGGGACCAGGGATCCGGCCGTGCTGTCGGCGCTGCCCCAGGGCGACGGCCCGGTGCTCGTCGACCTCGTCCGCCTTCCCGACGCCGAGGCGCGCCGGGCCGAACCGGGGTACGTGGGCCTTGCCTGGTGACGCGAGCAGCGGCGCCGGGCCCACCCGGCGCGCGCTGGTTCTGGTGGAGAACCTGTCCGTGCCGTTCGACCGGCGGGTGTGGCAGGAGTGCACGACGCTGCGCGACGCGGGCTGGGAGGTGCACGTCATCTGTCCCCGGGGGACCAAGCGGGACACGGAGCCGGAGGCGGTGATCGACGGGGTGCGGATCCACCGCTACCCGTTGCGCGCGGCCACCGGAGGACCGGCCGGCTACCTGCGGGAGTACGGATCGGCGTTGTGGCATACGGTCCGGCTGGCCCGCAAGGTCGGCCCGGTCGACGTGGTCCACGCCTGCAACCCGCCCGACCTGCTGTTCCTGCCGGCCCTGTGGCTGAAGCGGCGCGGCGCGCGGTTCGTGTTCGACCAGCACGACCTGGTACCCGAGCTGTACCTCTCCCGGTTCGACCGCGGCAAGGATCTGCTCTACCGCGCCGTGTGCGCGCTGGAACGGCTGACCTACCGGGCCGCGGACGTCGTGCTCGCCACGAACGAGAGCTACCGGGACGTCGCGCTGCGCCGTGGCGGCCGGCGGCCGGAGGACGTCTTCGTGGTGCGCAGCGCGCCCGACACCGCCCGGTTCCAGCCCGTACCGCCCGAGCCGGAGCTGAAGCGCGGCAAGCCTCATCTGCTGTGCTACCTCGGCGTCATGGGTCCGCAGGACGGCGTCGACTACGCCCTGCGGGCCCTCGCGAAGCTGCGCGACGAGCTCGGACGGACCGACTGGCACGCGGTGTTCGTCGGCGCCGGCGACACCTTCGACGCGATGGTGGAGCTGTCCCGGCGGCTCGGGCTCTTTGAGCAGGTGCAGTTCACCGGGCGCGTTGCGGACGCCGACCTGGTGCGCTACCTGTCCACCGCGGACGTGTGCCTCTCCCCCGACCCGCTCAATCCGCTCAACGACGTGTCGACCATGAACAAGGTCCTGGAGTACATGGTGATGGGCCGGCCGATCGTCTCGTTCGACCTGAAGGAGGCGCGGGTCTCCGCCGGTGACGCCGCCGTCTACGCGCCCGCCAACGACGAGGCCGAGTTCGCGGCGCTCATCGCGCTGCTGCTGGACGATCCGGAGCAGCGGGCCCGGATGGGCAAGACCGGCCAGGAGCGGATCAGCGGGCCGCTCTCCTGGCGGAACTCGCAAGCGTCGCTGCTCGCCGCCTACGCCGCTGCCTGCCGTGACCACGCTCCGGTGCCGACGGGCGCCCCAGGCCGGGCAGGGAAGAGGCAGCGCCGTTGAGCGATGACACGATACGCCTGGCCACGATCGGGCGGATACTCCGTCGGCGCGGGCGGTTCCTCGCCGTCCTCGCCCTGGTGGGGGCCCTCGTCGGCTACGGCGCCTCCGTGCTGTTTCCGCCGCGGTACACGACGTCGGCATCGGTCCTGTTGCCCGGACAGTGGGAAGAGCGCGAACTGCTCACCCAGGTGGACATCGCGACCAGTTCGACAGTGGTCGACCGCGCCGCGGCCGCGCTCGACTGGCCGGGCGTCAGCGGCGCCGAGCTGCGGGATCACGTGACCGCCGAGGCCGCCGACGGGAACATCATCAAGATCTCGGGCACGGCTGACACCCCGGAGCGCGCGCAGCGGCTCTCCGACCAGGTGGCCGGCCAGTTCGTGAAGTTCGCTGCGCGGATCGCGGGCGGCACCACCGACGCCCGAGCGGCCACGGGTCCCGAGGCGCTGCGCAAGAAGGTCGAGGAGACCAACCGCCGCATCAGCGAACTGGCCGACGCGGCCGATCCGGGACAGACCGTGGAGAGCGTGCAGACCCGCACCGAGCTGGAGAAGCTGCGCACGTCCCTGGAAGAGGCCATGACGAAGCTGGAGCAGGCCGACCCGGCGCACACCGTGGCCGGCATGGTCGTCATGGGGCCGGCGGCCCGCCCGGCCGGCGAGGCGCCGCCGACCAGGACGCAGCTCGTCGTCGCCGGGGCGCTGCTGTTCTTCCTGCTCGCGGTCATCGGCCATCTCGCCGCCGCACGGGCGAATCGCCGGCTGCGCACCGAACCGGAGATCGCCGCGGCGCTGGGTTCGGCGCTGCTCGGCACCGTAGACGTGCCCGCCGAACGGCGCGGCGGGCACCGGCCGGAAGACCGCGGCCCACGGGCCCGGATCCGCCGGCTCCTCGGCATCGACACCCGGTGGGACCTCCCGGCCCCGCGGACGTCCGGCGACGAGGCCGGCCGACGGATCCGCTACCGGCGCGTGTGCGCCCGGCTCCGGGAGCAGTTGCCGTCCCCACGGCGGCTGCTGGCTGTCGTACCGGACGGCGACGAGATCGCCCGCCGGGCCGCCGAACAGCTCGCCGCCGAGGCCAGGAGCGACCCGCAGCTGCGGGTGGTGCGGGTCTCGGTGGACCGGCCGGTCGTGCCGGACCGCGACACCGAGTCCGGCGCCCTGGTCGTCCTCAGCGCGGGGAGCTGGACCGCGGAGGAACTCGCCGGCATCGCCGAGGCGTGCGCGGACGGCCGGCACGAGGTCGTCGGCATCGTCGTCGCCGGCCTGGTCCGGGCCCGTCCGGCGAGGACGGCCGGCCGGCCTTCGGACGAGGCCACTCTGGCGCTCGCGGTGCGCGGCCACGCGACGGGAGGTTCAGCGTGACGACGAGCACGACACCGGAGTCGTCGGCCACCACCCCGCTCATCGACCTGCAGGCACTGGTGGTCGCGGTCCGCAGACGCCGCCGCCTCTGGTGCGCCATGGCGCTCCTCGGACTGCTGGCCGGCGCGGCCGTGGCGGTCCTGATGCCACCGCCGCCGACCGCGGTCACCAAGGTGCTGGTCGCGCACAAGGAGGACCAGCCGAACGACACCGGAACGCTGATCCGCACCGACGTCGAGGTGCTGGGGACCACGCGGATCGCCGAGAAGGCCCTGCGGTCCCTCCACTCGTCCGAGGACCCCGAAGACTTCATGCGGGACTACCGGGGCACCGGCGTCACCAACAACCTGCTGCAGATCACTGTGACAGGCGACAGCAACGCCCAAGCGGTGGCCCGGGCCGAGGCGCTGGCCGACGCGTTCGTCGCGGACCACGTGCGGAGGATGCGGGCGACCGCGAACGCCGAGGCCAAGGCCCTGCTCGACCAGCGTGAGCGCATGAAGGAGGAACTCGCCCAGGTCAACAAGGACATCGGGGACCGGTCACCGGAGACGGAGACCGACCCGGAGGAGTCGGCGAGCATCGAGTCGCTCTTCGCCCGCCGGGCCGAACTCACGACGCGGATCGCCGATTTCAGCCAGCGCGCAGAGGAGGCGCGTGTCGGCACGCCCCAGGTCATCGCCGGCACGGAGATCGTGGACGCCCCGCGCCCGGTGAAGCACTCCCTGGCCGAGGCCGCCGCCACCGACGCCGCGATCGGGCTCGTCCTCGGCCTCGTCCTCGGGCTCGCCCTCGCCGCGGTCGGCGTCGTGGTCGCGGACCGCCCCGTGCTGCGCCGGGACATCGCGGCGAACCTCGGCGCCTCGGTCATCGCTGAGCTGCCCCGCCGGTCGGGCAGGCCCTGGCGGCGCCGACGGACCCGGGTGACCCGCGAGCGGCTCACCGCGCACCTCGCCCGCATGGTGCGCGGCTCCACGGAACCGGTGTCGCTGCTGGAACTCGGCTGTGCGCGCAGCACGAGCGTGATCGCCCTCGACCTCGCCAGGGCGATGGCGGCGGAGGGGGCGGTGACCGTCATCGACGGTCTGCCCGGTCCGCAGCTCGCGGCCCGCCGCGCGAAGCCCGGAGACCCGGCCGTGGTCAGCGGCGAGCGTGCCGCGGCCGTGTCGCCTCAGGAGCGCCGGCTCGGCGTCGGCTCGGTGGCGCCCGGCACGGCGTGGACCGACCTGCGGTACCTCGGCACGCAGACCGTGCTCGTCGTGCGTGCCGGGCACGGCAGCGCCGCATGGCTGCACACCGTGGCGCGGCAGCTCGCGGACCAGCACATCGCGGTGACCGGTGTGGTGCTGATCGACCCCGATCCGCGGGACCGGACCGACGGCACGTTGTGGGACGGGCTGCACACCGCGCTGCGCGGCCGGAGCGAGCGGCCGGCCCAGCAGCACAACACGGGCCGGCGGCGGACGGAGCGGCAGCCGATGTGGGCCGCACGGGGCGCGGACAACGACCAGGAGGCGCGGTAGGACATGTGTGGCATCGCAGGTACGTACCGCTGGCCGGACGGCAAGATCGTGACCGACCGGCTCACCGACGCCCTCGCCCACCGCGGTCCGGACGGGGCGGGCCGGTACAGCGACTCCGTCGGCGACGGCGAAGTGCACCTCGGGCACCGCCGGCTGTCCATCATCGACCTGTCCGAGACCGGTGCCCAGCCGATGGTGAAGGACGGCCTCGCCCTGACGTACAACGGCGAGCTGTACAACGCGCCCCAGCTGCGTGCCGAACTGGCAGCCGCCGGGGTGCGCTTCCGCGGCACCTCCGACACCGAGGTGCTGCTGGAGGCCTGGCGGCGCTGGGGCACCGGCTGCCTGCCCCGGCTGCGCGGCATGTTCGCGTTCGGGATCTTCGACGAGCGCACCGGTGAGCTGGTGCTCGCCCGTGACCAGCTCGGCGTCAAGCCGCTGTTCCTGCTCCGGCGCGGCGAGGGTCTGGTGTTCGCCTCCGAGCTGAAGGCGCTCGCCGCCGTGACCGGCGGGTCGCTGGAGGTGGACCATGCGGCGCTGGTGGCCTCGCTGCTGTACTACTGGGTGCCGGACTCACGGTGCGCGTTCCGCGAGGCGGAGAAGCTGCCGCCGGGGAGCTGGCTGAGGTGCCGGCCCGACGGCCGGCTGGAGCGCGGCCGGTTCTGGCACCTGAAGGACGTCGCCGCCGAGGGCCGGGAGCGGGCCCGGGCGGGCGAGCGGCCGGACATCGCCGCCGTCGTGGAGGAGTCGACGCGGCGCCACCTGCTCTCCGACGTACCCGTGGCGGCCTTCCTCTCCGGTGGGCTGGACTCCAGCTATCTGACCGCGCTGGCGGCCCGTCACCAGCCCGGGATCTCCGCTTACACGATCGGGTTCCGCGCCGAGGACGCCAAGTTCGAGGCGATGCCGGACGACCTGCGCTACGCCCGGCAGGTGGCCGAGCGCTTCGGAGTCGACCTGCACGAGATCGAGATCGCCCCGAACGTGCTCGACCTGCTGCCGCGGATGACGTACCACCTGGACGAGCCGATCGGCGACCCCGCCGCGATCAACACCTTCCTGATCTGCTCGGCCGCCCGGGAGGCCGGCGTCAAGGTGATGCTCTCGGGGATGGGCGCCGACGAGCTGTTCGCCGGGTACCGCAAGCACCTGGCCAACCTGATCGCGCTGCGCTACCAGCGCGTGCCCCGGCCCCTTCGGCGCGGGGTGTCCGCGGCCGTGGACCGGCTGCCGGTCGCCACGTCCCGCCGCGGGTACCGGTCGGTGCGCTTCGCGAAGCGGTTCCTCTCCTTCGCCGGGCTGCCGGAGGAGACCGCGTTCCGGCGCAGCTACACCATGTACGACCAGGAGGAGCTGCTCGCCCTTGTCGGTCCGGACCTGGCGGGGACGGTCGAGGACGTGCTGACCGAACACGCGGACGTCTACCAGGACAACGACCTGGACGACTTCGTCAACCGCATGTGCCTGACCGACGCCCGGATGTTCCTGCCGGGCCTGAACCTCGCCTACACGGACCGCTCCAGCATGGCCGCGTCGACCGAGGTGCGGGTGCCGTACGTGGACGTCGAGGTGGTGAAGGCGGCGTTCGCCGTGCCCGGAGAACGCAAGATCGCCGGACGGCAGGGCAAGGCCGTCCTCAAGGAGGCGGCCACGTCGGTCCTGCCCCGGGAGATCGTGTACCGGCCCAAGGGCCTGTTCAGCGCCCCACTGCGCGCCTGGATGAGCCGGGACCTGGCACCGCTGGTCCGCGAGGTGGTCAACGACGGCGTGCTCGTCCGCTCCGGCTTCCTGCGCCCCGACGCGCTGGCGCGGATGGCCGCCGAGGACGCCGCCGGGCAGCGGGACTTCTCCAAGCATCTGTGGCATGTGCTGACCCTCGAGTACTGGTATCGCGACGCGACCTCTGGGTCCGGCCAGAGCACTCGGTAAACGGCTTAGGAACAGAGGAGTTCGGGTGAAGCAGGTTGTGCAGAACTACAAGAGCGGCGAGCTGGCGGTGCTCGACGTGCCGGTGCCGGGGTGCAAGCCGGGCGGTGTACTGGTCCGCAGCGCCTACTCGCTGATCTCCACCGGGACCGAGCTGATGAAGGTGTCCGAGGCCGGCATGTCGATGCTGGGCAAGGCCCGCTCCCGGCCGGACCAGGTGGCCAAGGTCATGCAGAGCGTCGCCACCAACGGGGTGCCCGCCACCTACCGCAAGGTGATGGGCAAGCTGGACTCCTACACGCCGCTGGGCTACTCGCTGTGCGGGGTGGTCGAGCAGGTCGGCGCCGGGATCGACGGTGTGCAGGTCGGTGACCTCGTGGCCTGCGCCGGCAATGAGCACGCGCTGCACGCCGAGCTGAACTGGGTGCCGAAGAACCTCTACGCCCGGGTGCCGGACGGCCTCGCGCCGCGGCACGCCGCGTTCGGCACCGTCGGGTCGATCGCGCTGCAGGGCGTCCGCCGAGGCGAGCCGCAGCTCGGCGAAGTCGCGCTGGTCATCGGCCTCGGGCTGATCGGGCAGCTGGTGGTGCAGCTCCTCGCCGCCTCGGGAGTGCGCGTCGTCGGTGCCGACCCCGACCCGGTGCGCTGCGAACTCGCCGCGCGCCTGGGCGCCGCGGCCTGCGGCGATCCCGCGTCCGCGGCCGTGGAAACCGCCGTCGCCGAACTCACCGGCGGTCTGGGCGTGGACCAGGTGTACCTGGCCGCCGGCGGCGGCAGCAACCAGCCCGTCGAACTGGCCGCCCGGCTTTGCCGGGACCGCGGCCGGGTCATCGACATCGGCAAGTGCCGCCTGGACCTGCCGTGGAACGCGTACTACGAGAAGGAGCTCGACGTCCGGTTCTCCCGCAGTTACGGCCCCGGTCGCTACGACCCGGAGTACGAGCTGGAGGGGCGGGACTACCCGATCGGCTACGTCCGCTGGACCGAGCGCCGCAACCTGGCGTGCTTCCTCGATCTCCTCGCCCGCGGCAGCGTCGACGTCGAGCCCCTGATCTCCCACGTCGCCGACTTCGATGACGCCGTAGAGACGTACCAGAGCCTGAAGGACGGCGACCGGAAGGCCGTGGCCGTGCTGTTCCGGTACCCCCGGCAGACGGCTGAAGCGGAGGAGGCAAAGGCCCCCGCGGTGGCCGTGCCCTCGGTGAACGTGAAGCCGGCTCCGGCCCGGGCCGCCAACTCGTCGGTGCGGCTGGCGTTCGTCGGCGCGGGCAACTACGCGACGTCGATGCTGCTGCCGCACCTGGCACAGCGCGACGGCGTCGAGTTGTCGACCGTCGTCACCACGACGGCGCTGTCCGCGGCCAACGCGCAGCGGAAGTTCGGCTTCGCCGAGGCGACCACCGACCTCGACGCCGTGCTCGGCGACAAGTCCATCGACGCGGTGTTCGTCGTCACCCGGCACAGCTCGCACGCCGAACTGACCCGCAAGGCACTGCTCGCCGGCAAGGCCGTGTTCGTGGAGAAGCCCCTGGCCCTCACCGAGGACGAGCTGGCCGGCGTGCTCGCGGCGGTGGAGGAGTCCGGCAACGACCGGCTGCAGGTGGGCTTCAACCGCCGGTTCGCGCCGCTGCTGCGGGAGGCCAGGCAGCGGTTCGGCACCCGGACCGGTCCGGCGCACCTGCGGTACCTGGTCAACGCCGGCCGCCTCGACCACGGCAGCTGGTACCTCCGACAGGGCACCGAGGGCTCGCGGTTCGCGGGCGAAGGCGGGCACTTCATCGACACGGCGAGCTGGCTGCTCGACGCCGACCCGGTGTCCGTGTACGCGACCGCCACGTCCGGCAACGAGGACCTCCAGGTCGTGCTGCGCTATCCGGACGGGTCCACCGCCACCCTCGGCTACGTCACCTCCGGCCCGTCCGGGTTCCCGAAGGAGACGCTGGACCTGATCGCGGACGGCCGTGCGCTGCGGCTCGACGACTTCGTGCGTGCCACTGTCTACGACGGCCGCCGCCGGCAGTGGGTCAGTTCGCGGCTGCCCAAGGCCCGGGACAAGGGCCAGAACGCCGAACTCGCCGCGTTCATCAAGGCGGTGCGAAGCGGCGGGCCGATGCCGGTGCCACTGGAATCGCTGGTCGCCACCACGGCGGCCACCCTCGCCGTGCAGGCCGGCCTGGCGGCCGGCGCCCCGGTGACGCTGGCGGAGGCACGATGACCATGAGCGCCGGCTGGTACCTGCGGCGGCTGTCCCGGATGGGACCGCGGGAGGTCGGCGGCCGGGTGGGCGACGCGGTGCGCAGGCGGCGGTGGCGGTCGGCGCCGCCGCCGGCCTGCCCGAGCGTGACCGGCGCCCGGTTCACCGCCGTGCTGCCCGCGGGGACGATCGCCGCGGTGCCACCGGACGCCGCGAAACGCCTCCTCGCCGAGGCGGACCGGCTGATGGACGGGCACGCCGAGTACTTCGGGGTGGTCCGCGACGACCTGACCGACCCGGACTGGTGGTACGACCCGAAGACCGGGCGCCGGGCTCCGGGGGGTTACGCCTTCGACGTGCCGTACCGGAACGAGGTCGCGGTCGGGGACATCAAGCAGATCTGGGAGCCGTCCCGGCACCAGTACCTCACCGTGCTCGCCGCCGCCTACGCGATCACCGGGAACGAGCGGTACGCCGAGCGCGTGGCCGAGCACCTGCGGTCGTGGTGGACGGCCAACCCACCGCTGCGCGGCGTGCACTGGACCAGCGGCATCGAGCTGGGCATCCGGCTGCTGTCCTGGGTGTGGATCCGCCGGCTGCTCGACGGCTGGCCGGGTGCGGCCACTCTGTTCGAGGACAACCCGGTGGCGCTGCACCAGATCTGGCACCACCAGCGCTGGCTGGCCGCCTTCCCCAGCCGGGGGTCGTCGGCGAACAACCACGTGATCGCCGAGGCCGCCGGGCAGTTCGCCGCGGCCTGCGCGTTCGGGTGGTTCCCCTCCTCGGCGCGCTGGCGAGCCGACGCTCTGCGGTCGCTGGAGCGGCATCTGCGCGGCAACACCTTCGCCTCCGGCCTCAACCGCGAGCTGGCCACCGAGTATCACGGCCTGGTGCTGGAGCTCGCTCTGGCCGCGGTGGCCGAGGCGGATGCCGCCGGAGCGCCGGTCCCCGCGTCGATCCGGCTGGTGCTGCTGCGCATGACCGACGCGCTCGCGGCCGTCGTGGACAACCGGCTGAGGCCGCCGCGCCAGGGCGACGCGGACGACGGGCACGGTCTGGTCGTGGACGGCGCGGGCACCGACCGCTGGGCCTCGCTGCTGGCCACCGGGGACGCCGTGTTCGGCCGGCTCGCCTGGTGGCCGGAGGTGACCGGCACCGATGTGCGCACCCCGCTGCTGGCCGCGCTCATCAAACCCGCCGAACTGTCTGTGACCCGCCCCGCAAGCCGGCCGGCCCACTTCGCCGACGCGGGGCTCACCATCCTGCGCGGCCCGGGGGAGATCTGGTGCCGCTGCGACGGTGGTCCGCACGGCTTCCTGTCCATCGCCGCGCACGCCCACGCGGACGCGCTGTCCGTCGAGGTCCGGCACGACGGGGTCGACGTGCTCGCCGACCCGGGGACGTACTGCTACCACGGGCAACCCGAGTGGCGGCGGTACTTCCGGTCGACCCTCGGCCACAACACCCTGCGCCTGGACGGCGGTGACCAGTCCGTCTCCGGCGGCCCGTTCCTGTGGACCCGGCACGCCAGGAGCCGCGTCCTGGTCGCGGACACCTCCGACGCCTCCTCAGGGGGGACGGCCCGCTGGTGCGCGGAGCACGACGGTTACCGGCCCTCCGTGCACCGCCGCCGGGTGGAACTGACGGCCGCCGAGCAGGAGCTGAGGGTGGTCGACGAGGTGCGCGGCCCGCGCCGGGCCGTGCGGCTGGCGTTCCACCTCGGCCCGGCGATCGCCGCGGACCTGGCGGGGAACCGGGCACAGCTCACCTGGACCCGGGACGGCGAGGACCGCTCCGCGGTGCTCGTCCTGCCCGGGGAGCTGTCCTGGCGTGCGCATCGCGGCGAGACCGAGCCGCCGCTGGGCTGGTACTCCGCAGGATTCGGGCGCAAGGAACCCACCACCACGCTGATCGGCACCGGTTTCGCCGACGGCGTGCAGGGGTTCACCACCGTACTGACGTTCGAGGGCTAGGGGGGAGGGGACCCGTGGGGATCAAGTGCCGGCGTCGGGCGTGGCCCGCGGCACCTCTGGCGCTGGCCCTGCTGGCGGCGACCGGCTGTACGAACTCGCCGGACACACCGGGGAAACCGGCCGCGTCAGCCGTGGCCCGGGTGTGCGCCACGCCCGGGGCCGGGCCCGCGAAGGCGCCGGCGGGCGCGGTGACGGTCGACCCCGATGTGGTCGGTGACCTGGCTGAGAAGACGAAGAGCAACCCCCCGGGCACCACGTTCTGGCTGCGACCCGGCACGCATCGGCTGGAGCCGGAGCGCTACGCGCAGGTCATGCCCAAGAAGGGGAACAGCTACCTCGGCGCGCCGGGCGCGGTCATCGACGGCGGGAAGAAGAACGCGTACGCGTTCGGCGGCACCGCCCGCGACGTCACCATCCGCTACCTGACCGTGCAGCGCTTCGTCGCGCCGACCGACGAGGGCGTGGTCAACCACGACATGGCCGACGGGTGGGTGATCGAACACGACACGATCCGGAACAACGACGGCGCCGGGCTGATGGCCGGCGCCCGCCAGCGGGTCCGCGGCAACTGCCTGCGCGACAACGGCCAGTACGGAATGAACGCGTACAAGACCGGCAACACCATCCGCGCCCTGGTGGTCGAGGGCAACGAGATCGTCGGCAACAACACCGGCGACTGGGAGCGGCGCAAGCCCGGCTGCGGCTGCACCGGAGGCATCAAGTTCTGGGCCGTCGACGGCGCCGAGATACGGGGCAACTGGGTGCACGACAACCGCGGAACCGGGTTGTGGGCGGACACCAACAACAACGACTTCCGCATCGAGGACAATCTGATCGAGGGGAACGACGGCGCCGCGCTGATCTACGAGATCAGCTACAACGCGGTCATCCGGAACAACACGATCCGGCGGAACAACTGGGTCGAGGGCCGCAAGGAGGCCGAGCGCGGCGACGACTTCCCGTTCGCGGCCGTCTACCTGTCCGAGGCCGGCGGCGAACCGCGGGTCGAAGCCCGTACGGACAAGATCGACGTCTACCGGAACGTGCTGGAGAACAACTGGAACGGGATCACCCTGTGGGAGAACGCCGACCGGTTCTGCAACAGTCCGGCCAACACCTCGTCCGGTGACTGCACGCTGCTGGTGAAGGACAAGGACCGCTGCGCGGAACCGGCGATCGCCCGCGCACCGCTGTACGCCGACTGCCGGTGGAAGACGCAGCGGGTGGACATCCACGACAACCGCTTCGTCCTGGACACGTCCGTCGTCAAGTGCGCGGAGAAGTGCGACCGCATGGCGGTGCTCGCCAACTACGGCACCTATCCCGACTGGTCGCCGTACAAGGGCAAGCGGGTGGCCGAGGCGATCACCCTCGAGCAGCACAACCGCTGGCACGACAACACCTACCGCGGACCGTGGCAGTTCGTCGTCCAGGACCCGAGCCAGGTGCTCGACGCATGGCAGTGGCAGGGCCCGCCCTACCGGCAGGACGCGGGCAGCACCTTCCCGAAACGGGCCGGTGGTTGAGATGGACCGTGCCCCCGCCACCACACCGAAGGCCGTCGGGATCGTCTGGCTGCTGCTGGGCCTCAACACCCTCGGCTCCGCCGGGGCGAAGACCATCGTCCCGCTGCCCCGCTCCCTCATCCAGCTGGTCACCATGGGCTCGCTGGTCGTCGCGTTCGCGCTGGCGCTCGTGCTCAATGTGCGGCTGCGCATCAGACCCAGCGCCTTCGTGTTCCTGCTCACCCTGCTGCTGGTGCCGAGCGTGATCTCCAGCGTGCACCTGGAGTCCGGATTCGGCGCGCTGTTCCGCTGCACCCGGCTGGCCCTCTTCGTCAGCACACTGTGGCTGGTGAGCCGCTGGTGGGACGGCAGTGTGACGTTCGTCCGCCACCACATCCGGATGTACTTCGCGGTGCTCGTGTCGGTGGCCGCGGGCCTGGCCATCTCACCGGGCGCGGCCATGCCCGACCTCTACGGCGGGCGCCTGGTCGGCGCGCTGTGGCCGCTCACCCCGCCGCAGATCGGGCAGTACACGGCGGTGATCACCGGGCTGACCGTGCTGCTCCTCCTGGGCCGCCAGGTCGACAAGGCCGGCGCGGCGGTGGTCATGGTTCCGTCACTCGTCCTGCTCGCGCTCACCCACACCCGGACGGCCACCGTCGGCCTGCTCGTCGGGCTGGTGTTGGCGATCGGCTCGCTCGTCCTCACCAGTGCCGCGGCCCGCCGCTTCTTCACCTGGGCGGTGCTGTGCGCCACGGTGGCCGCGGTGGGGTTCGCCTCCGCGCTCCAGGCGTGGTTCCTGCGCGGACAGAGCAAGGAGAACTTCTCCAGCCTCACCGGCCGGGCCAAGGTCTGGGACGCCCTGCTGGCGGCGCCCCGGACGACGGCGGAGCAGTTCTTCGGCGTGGGCCTGGGCGACAAGTCGTTCGGCGGGCTGCCGATCGACAACAGCTGGCTGGCCGTCTACAACGAGCAGGGTCTGATCGGTGTCGCCCTCGTGGCGGCCGTCATCCTCGTGCTCGGCGGCGTCGCGCTGCTGCGACCGCCGTCGCTGCCGAGGGCCTGCGCGATCTTCCTGATCAGCTACGTCGCGATCTCGTCGTACACCGAGGCCGGCCTCGGCGACGCCTCACCGTACCTGCTGCATCTGGCCCTGGCCGCCTCGCTGCTCGCGGTGCCCGCCGCGGCCACACCGCTGTCGACACCCCCAGTCCCACGACCAGGTATCCCGCGCTGGGCCCGGGATCGGGAGGCGAGCTGACCATGCACGTCCTCGTGGTGCACAACCGCTACTCCTCGGCGCAGCCGAGCGGCGAGAACCGGGTCGTCGACGAGGAGGTGGAACTGCTGCGCGCGGCCGGCCACCGGGTCGAGGTGTTCGAGCGGCGCAGCGACGACATCGCCGGCCGGTCCCTGCTCGGCAAGGTCGCGGTGCCGCTGCTCGTGCCGTGGAACCCGGCCGTCCGCACGGAGCTGACCGCCAGGCTCCGCGCCGAGCGGCCGGATGTGGTGCACGTCCACAACGTCTTCCCGCTCCTGTCGCCCGCCGTCCTCGCCGCCTGCGCCGACGCCGGCGTGCCCGTCGTCGCCACGCTGCACAACTACACCCAGATCTGCCCGCCCGGCACGCTGCAACGGGACGGCCGGCTGTGCACCGACTGCGTCGGCTCGGCGGCGCCGCTGCCCGCCGTCCGGCACGGCTGCTACCGGGGCTCCCGTCTCGCGACGGTGCCGCTCGCGGTGAGCCTGTCGGTCAACCGGCGGCGGTGGTGGTCCGGCGTGGAGCGGTTCTTCTGCATCTCCGAGGCGCAGCGCGACGTCCTGGTGCGGTCGGGCATGCCGGCCGGGTTGCTGACGGTGAAGCACAACTTCGTACCCGACCCCGGCGCATGCCGGGCGGGCGACGGAGACCAACTGCTCTTTCTCGGCAGGCTCGCGGAGGCCAAGGGGGTGCGGCTGCTCATGGCCGCGTGGGACGAGATCGCGGCGGACGGCGGTGTGGGCGTGCCGCTCGTGCTCGCCGGCGCGGGGCCGCTGGAGCGAGAGGTGGCCGCGTGGGCGGCGGGCCGGAACGACGTGCGCTGCGCCGGTCTGCTCGACCCCGCTCAGGTCCGGCAGGCCGTGGCGCGGTCGGTCGCCGTGGTGGCTCCTTCGGTGGCCATGGAGACGTTCGGCCTCGTGGTCGCGGAGGCGATGGCGGCGGGGGTGCCGGCGGTCGCCGCCGGTCACGGCGCCTTCGTCGAACTCGTCGAGGACGGGGTGACCGGGCTGCTGCACCGGCCGGGCGAGCCCGCCTCGCTCGCGTCCTGCATACGCCGGATCGCGGCCCGAGCGGACCTGGGCCGGGAGATGGGCCAGGCGGCCCGGCGCCGTTACGAGAAGTGCTTCAGCCCGGCCGTCGGGCTGGCGCGCCTGGAGGAGGAGTACCGCGCCGCGATCGCGGGGCGGACGCAGTCGATGGGGGACGGAATCAATGGGGGGCACTAGATGACACGATGCCGACTCTGCGGCTCGGCGACGCCGGCGAGCGTCGTCGACCTGGGGGCGACGCCGCCGTGCGAGAGCTTTCTCGCCGCGGACCAACTGGACCAGCCGGAGCCCGCGTACCCGCTGCACCTGCGGGTCTGCACCGACTGCTGGCTCGCGCAGATCCCGCCGCTGATCACGCCGGAGGAGACGTTCAAGGAGTACGCGTACTTCTCCTCGTACTCGACGTCCTGGGTGGAGCACGCGCGCACGTTCGTCGCCGATGCCGTGCGGCGGGTGGGGCTCGGCCCGGACGCCTTCGTGGTCGAGGTCGCGAGCAACGACGGATACCTGCTCAAGCACGTGGTGGACCGGGGCATCCGCTGCCTGGGCATCGAGCCGTCGGTGAACGTCGGCGCCGCGGCGCGCGATGCGGGTGTGCCCACGCTCACGGAGTTCCTGAGCCCGGAGACCGGCTCGGCCGTGCGCGCCGAACACGGCCCGGCGGACCTCGTCGTGGCCAACAACGTGTACGCGCACATTCCCGACGTGGTCGGGTTCACTCGGGGACTGCGCGCCCTGGTCGCCGACGACGGCTGGGTCTCCATCGAGGTGCAGCACCTGCTGACCCTGATCGAGGAGAACCAGTACGACACGATCTACCACGAGCACTTCCAGTACTACACGGTCGCCTCCGCGACCCGGGCCCTGGCCCGCGGCGGACTCGCGCTCGTGGACGTCGAGTTGCTGCCCACGCACGGCGGCTCCGTCCGGCTGTGGGCCCGGCCGGCCGAGGTGGCGGGCGGGCCGACGCAGCGGGTGGCCGACGTGCTGGCCCGGGAGAAGGCCGCCGGGCTCCAGGAGCTGTCCGGGTACACCGAGTTCTCCGCCCGGGTGGCCAAGGTGCGCCGGGACCTCCTCAAGTTCCTCATCGAGGCGGCCGAGCGCGGCGAGACGGTCGTCGGCTACGGCGCCCCGGGCAAGGGCAACACCCTGCTCAACCACTGCGGCATCCGGCCCGACCTGCTCGCGTACACGGTCGACCGCAACCCCTACAAGCACGGCAGGTTCACCCCGGGCACCCGCATCCCGATCCTGCCGCCCGAGCGGATCGCCGCGGACAGACCGGACTACGTCCTCGTCCTCCCGTGGAACCTGCGGGCCGAGCTGGTCGAGCAGCTGTCCTACGTGCACGACTGGGGCGGCCGGCTGGTCTTTCCCATCCCGGAACTGAGCGTTGTCGAGGCCGCGTCCCGAAAGGTCACAGCATGAAGGTCGTTCTGTTCTGCGGCGGTTACGGGATGCGGATGCGCAGCGGTGCCGCGGACGACGTGCCCAAGCCGATGGCGATGGTCGGCCCCAGGCCGCTGATCTGGCACGTCATGCGCTACTACGCGCACTTCGGGCACACGGAGTTCATCCTGTGCCTCGGGTACGGGGCTCACCACATCAAGAACTTCTTCCTCAACTACGAGGAGACGACGTCCAACGACTTCGTGCTGCGGGGCGGGCGGACCGAGCTGCTGTCCACCGACATCGCGGACTGGACGATCACGTTCGCGCAGACCGGCATCGAGTCACCGATCGGGGAGCGGCTGCGCCGGGTGCGGCACCACCTGGACGGCGACGAGATGTTCCTCGCCAACTACGCCGACGTCCTCACCGACGCCCCGCTGCCGGAGATGATCGAGAACTTCGCCCGGCGCGACGCCGGTGCGTCGATGATGGTGGTCCCGCCGCAGTCCTCGTTCCACTGCGTCGACTTGGGCGAGGACGGCCTGGTCGGCGGCATCACCGCGGTGAGCGAACTGCCGCTGTGGGAGAACGGCGGCTACTTCGTGCTCCGCCAGGAGGTCTTCGACCACATCCCGGAGAACGGGGACCTGGTCTCCGACGGATGCGCCCAACTGGCCAAGCGAGGACGGCTGGTCGCGCACCAGCACCGCGGCTTCTGGAAGCCGACCGACACCGTGAAGGAGCGGGCCGCGCTCGACGAGGCCTACGCCCGGGGCGACCGCCCGTGGGCCGTGTGGGAGCGGGACGGCGCCGGGGTGAGCGCGTGATCCGGCTCGGGGCGGGGCGCCTTGAGAGGATCGTCGCGGTGGGCGCGCACTGCGACGACATCGCCATCGGCGCCGGCGGCACGCTGCTCACGCTGTGCCTCGCGCGGCCGGGTGTCCGTGTCGACGCGCTGGTGCTCTCCGGCGGCGGCAGCGAGCGCGAGCAGGAGGAGCAGGCCGCGCTCGCCGCCTTCTGCCCCGGCGCCGACCTGCGGCTGACCGTGCACAAGCTGCCGGACGGCCGGCTTCCCGCGCACTGGGAGGAGGCCAAGTCCGCCGTCGAGGAGCTGCGCGAGCGGACCGACCCGGATCTGGTCCTCGCCCCGCGCACCGACGACGCGCACCAGGACCACCGCGGCCTGGCGCGGCTGATTCCGACCGCGTTCCGCGACCACCTGGTCCTCGGCTACGAGATCGTCAAGTGGGACGGCGATCTCGGCCGGCCGGCCGCCTACCAGCCGCTGTCGCCGGAGATCGCCGAGCAGAAGGTACGGCTGCTGCAGGAGCACTACCCCTCGCAGCGGCACCGGCCCTGGTACGACCGGGAGGCCTTCCTCGGCCTGGCCCGGATCCGCGGCATCGAATGCCACGCGCGCTACGCCGAGGCGTTCGCCGCCACCAAACTCACGCTCGACCTGGGGGAATGAACCTTGCGCGTACTGCTCACCGGACACCAGGGCTACCTGGGCACCGTCATGGCCCCGGTCCTCACGGCCGCCGGACACGAAGTCGTCGGCCTCGACGCCGGCCTGTTCGCCGACTGCGTCCTCGGCCCGGCGCCCGCCGATCCGCCGGGGCACCGGGTGGACCTGCGCGACGTCACGGCCGGCCACCTGGCCGGGGTGGACGCCGTGATCCACCTGGCCGCGCTCTCCAACGACCCGCTGGGATCGCTGGCGCCGGAGCTCACCTACGACATCAACCACCACGCGTCCGTACGGCTGGCCCGGCTGGCCCGCGACGCCGGGGTGCGGCGCTTCCTGTACGCGTCGACCTGCTCGGTCTACGGCGCCGCCGGCGGCGACGACCTGGTCGCCGAGGACGCCCCGCTGCGCCCGGTGACGCCGTACGCGGAGTCCAAGGTGCGGGTGGAGGACGACCTGCACGCCCTGGCCGACGGCGACTTCACCCCGGTGTACATGCGCAACGCCACCGCCTTCGGCTACTCGCCCCGGCTGCGCGCCGACATCGTGCTCAACAACCTGGTGGGCCACGCGCTCCTGTCCGGCGAGGTCCTCGTGCTCTCCGACGGCACCCCCTGGCGCCCGCTGGTGCACGCCGCCGACATCGCACGGGCCTTCACGGCCGCGCTGAGCGCGCCGCGGGAAGCGGTGCACGACCGGGCGTTCAACATCGGCAGCGAGACCAACAACGTCACGGTCGCCGAGATCGCCGGGCAGGTCGCCGAGGCGGTGTCCGGGGCGAAGGTGGTGATCACCGGGGAGACCGGGGCCGATCCACGGTCGTACCGGGTGGACTTCTCCCGCTTCCGCGCCGCGGTGCCCGGCTTCGACTGCGAGTGGACGGTGAAGCAGGGCGCGCTCGAACTCGCCGATGTCTACCGCGAGTTCGGGCTGACCCGGGAGGACTTCGAGCGACGCTTCACCCGCCTCGCCGTGCTGCGCGCGGCGTCCGGGTCCGGCGCCGTCGACGACACCCTGCGGTGGCGCCCGTGACCGGGATCGGTGAGGAGATGTACACGCTGGTGGAGCGGATGTACCCGCTGTGCCGGAGCATCACCGGCGACGGTGTGCGCGCCACCTTGGACATCGTCGGGGAGTACATTCCGCTCCAGAGGCACGAGGTGCCGACCGGCACGCAGGTGCTCGACTGGACCGTGCCGCAGGAGTGGAACATCCGCGACGCGTACATCGCCGACACCGCCGGGAACCGGGTCGTCGACTTCGCCGCGTCCAGCCTGCACGTGCTCGGCTACAGCGTGCCGGTGTCGGCGACCATGCCCCTGTCCGAGCTGCGCGCGCACCTGCACACCCTGCCGGAGCAGCCGACTTGGGTGCCGTACCGGACCAGTTACTACAAGCCGGACTGGGGGTTCTGCCTGGCCCAGGAGACCCTGGACGCGATGCCCGACGGCGACTACGAGGTGCGCATCGACTCCACCCTCGCGGACGGCCACCTCACCTACGCCGAGCACGTCGTCCCCGGGCAGGTCCCCGACGAGGTGATCGTCTCCTGCCACGTCTGCCACCCGTCGCTGGCCAACGACAACCTGGCCGGCGTCGCGGTGGCGACGTTCCTGGCCCGGGCGCTGGCCCGGCAGAGGCCGTACTACACCTACCGGTTCGTCTTCGCGCCCGGCACCATCGGGGCGATCACATGGCTGGCCCGCAACGCGGAGCGGGTGGACCGGGTCAAGCACGGTCTGGTGCTGGCGTGCGCCGGCGACGCGGGTCAGCTGACGTACAAGCAGAGCCGGCGGGGCGACGCGGAGATCGACCGGGTGATGCGGCACGTGCTGGCCGCCTCCGAACGCCCGCACCGCGTCACCGGGTTCACGCCGTACGGCTACGACGAGCGACAGTACTGCTCGCCCGGGTTCGACCTCGGCGTGGGCTCGCTCACCCGGACCCCCTACGCGGGCTATCCCGAGTACCACACCTCGGCGGACAACCTGGACTTCGTCTCCCCGGAGGCGATGGCCGACACGCTCGCCGTCTGCCGCGAGGCGTTCGCCGTCCTGGACGGCAACCGGCAGTACGTCAACCTGAGCCCTTACGGCGAACCGCAGTTGGGCCGACGCGGGTTGTACGACGCGCTCGGCGGCCGGAGCGACACCAAGCAGGCCCAGATGGCCATGCTCTGGGTGCTCAGCCTCTCCGACGGCGAGCACAGTCTGCTCGACGTCGCCGAGCGGTCCGGGCTGCCCTTCGACACCGTCGCCGCCGCGGGCGACGCCCTGCACGGCGCCGGACTGATCAAGGCATGACGCCGGTGACCACCGAGGGGGAGAAGACGACACCGGCGGCCAGACACGCCCGGCGGACCGCCAGGCGGGCCGTCGCCGGCCGGCTGTCCTGGGGGCTCGCCGACCAGGCGGCCTCCAGCATCAGCAATTTCGCGGTGGGGATCTACGTGGCCCGCTCGCTGGGGGTGACCGCGTTCGGCGTGTTCAGCCTCGCCTGGGTGACCTACGGCGTGGTGCTCAACGTCTCCCGCGGCCTCGCCACCGACCCTCTCGTGGTGCGTTTCAGCGGCGTGCCGGACGCGTCCTGGCGCGGGGCGGCAGCCCGGTCGTCGGGCACCGCGCTCGGCGTGGGCGCCGCCATCGGTGCGGTGTGTCTGGTGGCCGGGCTCGGGCTCGGCGGCCGTGTGGGGCCCGCGTTCGCCTGCCTCGGCGTCCTGCTGCCGGGGCTGCTGCTGCAGGACGCCTGGCGGTTCTCGTTCTTCGCCGCCGGCACCGGCCGTAAGGCCTTCGTCAACGACCTCGTGTGGTGCGTCGCGCTCGTCCCGGCCATGGTCGTGGCGGCCCACGTGGGCAGCGTGGCCGCGTTCGTGCTCGCCTGGGGGGCCTCCGCCGCGGTGGCCGCCGCGTACGGCTGCTTCCAGTCCGGTATCCGCCCCGAGGTGAGCGGAGTACGCGAGTGGCTTCGCGAGCACCGCGACCTCGGCTACCGGTACCTGGTGGAGAACGTCAGCCTCAGCGGCGCGAGCCAGGTGCGGGCGTACGGGCTCGGGGCGATCGTCGGCGTCGGTGCGGTGGGTGCGGTGCGGGGTGCCGAGCTCCTGCTCGGCCCGTTCCTCGCCGTGCTGATGGGGCTTTCGCTGGTCACCGTCCCGGAGGCGGCCCGGGTGCTGCGGCAGGCCCCGCACCGGCTCGGCACGTTCTGCCTCCTGCTGGGCGGCGGGCAGGCCGCCGGCGCGCTGCTCTGGGGCGGGGCGCTGCTGCTGATGCCGGACCGGCTCGGTGAACTCGTGCTCGGCGGCGTCTGGCACTCCGCCGCGCAGCTCGTCGTGCCGGTCACCCTCGGCGTGGCGGGCGCCGGCCTCGGCACCGGCGCCGCGGCCGGGCTGCGCGCGCTCGGCGCGGCCCGGCGCAGCCTGCGCTCCCAACTGTTCGCCTCCGCCTGCTATGCCGGCGCGGGGCTCGGCGGGGCGGCCGTCGCGGGCACGGTCGGCTCGGCCTGGGGCGTCGCCGCCGCGACCGTCAGCGGCTCGGCCGTGTGGTGGCTGCAGTTGCGGTCCGCCCTGCGCGAGCACCATCAAGACACCATCCGCGAAGTGAGGACGCCATGACCGCCCATCCCAGGCTGAGCATCGGCCTGCCCGTGTACAACGGCGAGGAGTACCTGGCCGAGTCGCTCGACGCCCTGCTCGGCCAGACCTACGAGGACTTCGAGCTGGTCATCTCCGACAACGCCTCGACCGACGGGACCGAGGACATCTGCCGCACGTACGCCGCGCAGGACTCCCGCATCCGGTACATCCGCCTGCCCCGGAACGTCGGCGCCACGCCGAACCACAACTACGTGTTCACCCAGTGCCGCGGCGAGCTCTTCAAGTGGGCCTCGCACGACGACCTGTACGCCCGGGACCTGCTGCGGCGCTGCGTGGAAGCGCTGGACGAGCGGCCGGACGTGATCCTCGCGCACGCCGACCAGGCGGTCATCGACGGCGACGGCCGGGTGAAGGTCCCGTACGAGTACACGCTCGCCACCGGCTCCCCGCACGCCCCGGAGCGCTTCCGCAGCATGCTGTTCGAGCCCGGCGGCGACGACTTCTACGGGGTGATCCGGGCCGACGTGCTGCGCCGGGTGAAGCCGATGGACAGCTACCATCACGCGGACCGTACGTTCGTCGCCGAGATCGGCCTGCGCGGGCCTTTCCACCAGGTGCCTCAGCTGCTGTACTTCCGCCGCGACCACCCCACCCGCGCCGAGCGGGCGAACCCCGGCAAGCGTGCCCGCTGCGTCAACCTGGACCCGCGCCGGGCCGGCCCGCTGCACCCGACGCCGCGGCTGCTGACCGAGTACGTCTGGGGCTTCGTCTCGGCGATCCGGCGGGCGCCGTTGTCCCCGGCCGACCGGCGCGCCTGCTACCGCCACCTGGCCGCGTGGATGGCCAGCCGGGCCCGTCCGGGCGCCGGCGAAAGGGTCGAGGACCGCGCCCCCGTCGACCCGGCCAGGCTCACCGTCTCGGTCGACGCGCTCGTCGCCGGCCGTGAGGGGAGGCGGGCATGAAGACCGCGCCACGCGTCGGGGTGTTCGGCCTGCTCGGCTCCGGCAACCTGGGCAACGACGGTTCGCTGGAGGCCGTGCTCGGATACCTCCGCGCCGAGCACCCGGAGGCGGCCGTGGACGCGCTGTGCGGCGGACCCGAGGCCGTCACGGCCCGGTTCGGGATCCCCGCGACGCGGCTGCACTGGTACCGCGGGGAGTACCGGACCGCGTCGCGTGCGGGCGCCATCGCGGGGAAGGGCCTGGGCAAACTCGTCGACGCCTTCCGCACCGCCGCCTGGGTGCGCCGGCACGACGTGGTGATCGTGCCGGGCATGGGCGTCCTGGAGGCCACGCTGCCGCTGCGGCCGTGGGGCTTGCCGTACTCGCTCTTCCTGCTCTGCGCGACCGGCCGGCTGCTGGGCACCCGGGTCGCGCTGGTCAGCGTCGGCGCCGCCGAGATCGGCGAGAGGCCGACCCGGGCCCTGGTGCGCTGGTCGGCGCGGCTGGCCGCGTACCGGTCGTACCGGGACGCCCAGTCCCGCGACGCGATGCGGGCGATGGGCGTGGACACCGCCCGCGACGAGGTCTACCCGGACCTCGCGTTCGCCCTGCCGACGCCGGGGGCGAACGCGCCCTCGGAACAGGCCCTGAGCTCGCCGGGCCCCGTCTGTGTCGGCGTCATGGACTTCCACGGCGGCAACGACGACCGCGCCCGGGCCGAGGAGATCCACCGGCGCTACCTGGACGGGACGATCCGGTTCGTCCGCGCGCTGGCGGACGACGGCAGACCGGTCCGGCTGCTCACCGGCGACGACTGCGATGCGTCGGTGGTCGCCGCGATCCTCGACGCGGTGGACTCGCCGCTGGTCACCGCTGCCGAACCGTCCTCACTGGCCGACCTGATGAAGGAGATGGCGGCTGCCGACACCGTGGTGGCGATCCGCTACCACAACCTGATCTGCGCGCTGAAGACCGGGACGCCGACGCTCGCCGTCACCTATGCGGCGAAGAGCGAGGCGCTCATGGACCGGATGGGCCTCGGCGCGTACTGCCACCCGGCGCGCGAACTCGACGCCGACCGGCTGCTCCGGCAGTTCCGGGAGCTGGAGAAGCGATCGGCGGAGCTGCGGCGGACCCTCGCCGAACGGAACCTGGCCGCCGTCCGGCAACTGGAGTTCCAGTTCACCGAGTTGACCGCGGCCCTGTTTCCGGCCACCGGCCACGCCCGCACCCCCGCCCGGCAGGAGGCTCCATGAAAGCGACCCAAGTCCCGGAGATCGCCGGCGCGTACCTGTTCGAGCCGGCGCCCTACGCCGACGAACGCGGCTTCTTCTGCCGCACCTTCGACGCCGACGTGGTCCGCTCGGTGGGCCTCGACCCGAACGCCTTCGTCCAGGACAGCGTGTCCCGCTCGGTCCGGGGCGTGCTGCGCGGCCTGCACCTGCGCTCCGGCGCCGGCGAGGCCAAGCTGGTGCGGTGCTCGTACGGGAGGATCTTCGACGTCGTCGTGGACCTGCGCCCGGACTCGCCGACGTACCTGGGCCGTGCCTTCTTCGAACTGTCCGGCGAGACGCAGGTGACCGTGTACGTCCCGGCGGGGTGCGCGCACGGCTTCCAGGCGCTCACCGAAACGGCTGACACCGCGTACCGGATCGACCGCCCGCACGATCCGGCCGAGGACGTGACGATCGCCTTCGACGACCCGGAGCTCGCCATTCCGTGGCCGCTGCCGGCCACATCGATGTCCCAGCGCGACCGGGAGGCGCCGAGCCTCGCCGAGGTCCTGAAGCACAAGGAAGGGTGAAGTCGGCTTGGACACCGAAGAGTTCCTCCTGCCCCGGTCGCAGGCGGCGAACGAGCGGCTGCACGCCATGATCCCCGGGGGCGCGCACACCTACGCCAAGGGCGACGACCAGTACCCCGAGAACCTGGCCCCCGTCATCAGCCACGGCCGCGGTGCCCACGTGTGGGACATCGACGGCAACCGCTACATCGAGTACGGCTCCGGCCTCCGGTCGGTCAGCCTCGGCCACGCCCACCCACGCGTGATCGAGGCGGTGCGGCGGGAACTCGACCGCGGCAGCAACTTCGTCCGGCCGTCCATCGTGGAGGTCGAGGCCGCCGAACGCTTCCTGGCGACGGTGCCGACCGCCGAGATGGTGAAGTTCGCGAAGAACGGCTCCGACGTCACCACCGCCGCGGTGCGCCTCGCCCGCGCCGTCACCGGGCGCCCGCGGGTGGCCCTCTGCGCCGACCATCCGTTCTTCTCCGTCGACGACTGGTTCATCGGCACCACGCCGATGTCCGCCGGCATCCCGGCGGCGACCGACGAACTCACCGTGACGTTCCCCTACGGGGACCTGGCCGCCACCCAGGAGCTGCTCACCCGGTACCAGGGCGAGGTCGCCTGCCTGATCCTCGAACCCGCCACCCACACCGAACCGCCGCCCGGGTACCTCGCCGGGCTGCGGGAGCTGGCCGACCGGCACGGCTGCGTACTGATCTTCGACGAGATGATCACCGGCCTGCGCTGGTCCGAGGCGGGCGCCCAGGGCCTGTACGGCGTCGTCCCCGACCTCTCCACGTTCGGCAAGGCGCTGGGCAACGGATTCGCCGTCTCGGCGCTGGCCGGGCGCCGCGAGCTGATGGAGCGCGGCGGGCTGCGTCACTCCGGCGACCGGGTGTTCCTGCTGTCCACCACGCACGGTGCGGAAACGCACTCCCTGGCAGCGGCGATGGCCGTGCTCACCACGTACGTCGAAGAGGGCGTCACCGCGCGGCTGCACACCCTCGGCGAGCGGTTGGCCGCCGGTGTCCGCGACGCCGCGGCCACCATGGGCGTCGGCGACCACGTCGTCGTCCGGGGCCGGGCCAGCAACCTGGTCTTCGCCACCCTCGACGAGAAGGGGCAGCCGTCGCAGCAGTACCGCACCCTGTTCCTGCGCCGGCTCCTCGCGGGCGGGGTGCTGGCCCCGTCGTTCGTGGTGAGCAGCGCGCTCGGCGACGCCGACATCGACCACACCGTCGACGTGGTGGCCCAGGCATGCGCGGTGTACCGGAAGGCACTGGACGCCGGCGACCCCACCCCCTGGCTGGCCGGACGGCCGGTGAAGCCCGTGTTCCGCCGCTCAGCCTGACGTGACGTCAGTGACGTTCCCGTCGGCCGGCGTCGGCCGTCCGCCCGGCCGGCCGGTCGGCCATCCGGTCGACCAGCCACGCGGTCGCCGGTGTCACCGCCAGGGCGGTGCACCAGCCGCCGAGGGCGTCGGTCGGGTAGTGCGCGCCCAGGGCGACCTCCGCCCAGCCCATGGCGGCGCCGGCCACCAGCGTCGCGGCGAGCACGAGTGACGTGCCGGCCGTCCTGCCGAGGCCGAGCCGGCCGGCCGCGAGCAGCGCCACCGCGAAGGCGAGCGCGGTGGCGAAGGCGGTGTGCCCGCTCGGGTAGGACAGGTTGTCGTCGCCGTGGATGGTGCGTCCCACCAGGTGCTTGAGCAGCGTCGCCGTCCCCACGGTCGTGCCGGCGCCGGCGACGACGAGCACCGCCGCCCGAGGCCACCGAAGCAGCAGGCACCCCGTCACGACGGCCACGACCAGCGTCGCCGCTCCTGCGGGCTCCCCCAGGAAGTCCACGGCCAGAGCGACGTACCGCCAGGGCGGCCGCACGCCGTCCGCCGTCGGCTGGATGATCCACCTGTCCACCGCCCCGGGCTCACCCTGGCCGGCGTACAGGACCCCGAGCACGACGACCACCAGCGCGGCGAGGGCCGCGGTCGGCCCGAGCCACCCGCGCAGCGACGGGGGCACGCCACGGCCTGTGTGTCCCGTCGGTACCTCGGCTTGCGCCTTCGGCTTCTGCGGGCGCCAACCCTCCACCAACGAGCCCCCCCCCGTCGTGTCCGACCCGGCCCGCGCGGGAGCCACCAGCCACCCTAACCGCGCAGTACCAAGGGCGGCACCCCTTCCAGGGGCGCCGCCCTTGGGCGTTCAGACTGTGCGGGACTCAGGAGTGAGGGCACTCCCCGAGACTCAGGAGTTGCTGAACGCGTCCCGCAGCCGCATCTCGTTGAAGCCGTTGCCGTCGTAGTCGTCCGAGTACGTCAGCGCCAGCCGGCCGGTCGAGGCCAGGGTCACGGCCGGGCCGCCCTGGCCGCCGCCGGTCACCACGTTCATCCGGTAGGCGGGGAGCCTGCCGGTCGTCGTGCCGTCCGCGTTGAAGCCGCGCGCCCACACGTCGTCCTTGCCCGCGTACACGGTCCCGCCGATGTTCACGTCGAAGGCCTCCTTCCACGCGACCACGAAGCTGCCGTCGTCGGCGACCGCGACATCGGCGACGTCCTGGTCGGAGATCGGCCGCTGGCCGTCGACGTACGGGCCGCTGCTGGTGCCGTCCTCGGTGGTCCGCTGCTCGGCCGCCGCGGCGCCGCCGGTCGCGGAGAAGACACGGTCGTAGATCCGCTGCGGGCGCACCAGCGTGCCGGTGCCCGTGGTGTACTCGTCCGTCCACGCCACGACGAACCGGCCGTCGCCCGCCGACGCCACCGCGGGAACGGTCTGCTGCCCGTCGGTGAGGGAGTTGGCCACCTTCCGGGCCACCGCGAAGCCGCCCGAGGTGTTCAGCTTCGCCAGACCGATGTTGAGGCCGCCGTTGCCGTCCGCGTCCTCCTCCCAGACGACCGCGGTGTTCCCGGCGTCGTCGATCGCCGCGTCGGGGCGGCGGTTCGACCCGGACGCACCCGAGTTGATCGTGCTGACCTGGACGTCCTGGTAGCGCAGCGTTCCGGCCCCGGACCAGCTGCTCGCGTAGACCTGGTTGAGCGTGGAGCCGTCGGCCGTGCTCTCCCACGCGACGGTGTAGGAGCCGTCGCCGGCCACCGCGACCGTCGGCCGCAGCTGGTCCCCGTTACCGGAGGCGTGCGGGCGCGGCAGGGGGGTCACCGTGCCGTCGGGGGCCACCTTGACCACGGCGATGTCGGCGAACTTGTTGCCGTCGTCGTCCTTGGCCCACGCGACGATCGCGTTGCCCTGGTCGTCCACGCCGACGTCGGGCTTCTGGTGCGACCAGGTCGTGTTGCCGGCGGTGCCGCTGTTGCTCAGCAGCTTCTCGTTCCACAGCGCGACGCCGTCCTTGTACATGCGGATGTACACGTCGGTGCCCAGCTCGGTGTCCGAGGAGTCGTGCCGGTCGCCCTGCTCGTACACCACCGCGGTGTAGACGGACGAGGTGCCGCCGGAGGCGATGGCGCTGTAGTGCTGGTCGCCGTCGGCCTGCGCGTTGACCCGCGAGTAGTGCTGGGACGTCGAGCCGTACTTCGAGGCGTCGATGTCGACCGCACCCGAGCGCACCTTGTTGAAGTTGGCGACGTAGGCCTGGTAGACCGTCGGGTCGTCGATGCGCAGCAGCGTCTCGTCGTTCGTCTTCAGCGAGCCCGCGGTCCAGTTGTGCGAGCCCGTGTACACGTGCTGGACCTTGGTGCCGTCGGCCTTCGTCCACTCCGTCAGCAGGTACTTGGAGTGGGTGGTGCCGTGGTTGCAGGAGGCGGTCGCCGAGGACTTGTAGCGGCACCCGCCGGGCCGGTTGCCGTAGGCCGCGATGTCGAGGGCGGTCAGGTCGTTGACGCCGTCGTTGCCGCCGCCGTTGCTGAGGTCGCGGACGTTCGCGTCGACGCTGCACCCCTGGGACCGCTTCGCCTGCAGGGCGTCGTAGACGGCCGGGCGGGTGGTCCGCTGGTCCAGCTCGGCCGCCGAGATCCTGATCTTTCCGTCGATCGAGCAGTCGACCTTGTCGATGAACGAGGCGAGGATGTCGGCGTTGCCGTAGTGGGTGGCGTCCGAGGCGGTGTCACGGGGGAAGAAGAACGCCTCGACGGGAGAGCTCGGGTCGCCCGTGGTGTAGTCGTACGTCGTGTGCAGGCTGTCGCCGGCATGCCTGATCTGGTCGTTGAAGTGCGCGCGGTACCGGGAGGCGAGGGTCGCGTTGCCGGACACGACGACCGCGTTGTTGATCTCGCCGTCCTGGCCGCCGGCGAGGTTCTGCGAGCTCTGCCAGACGACGTTCTTGCGTCCGTCGGTGAGCGCGTCGAACACGATGTACTTGTCGTGGTCGATCGCGTTCGTGTCGCCCGAGCCGTTGCCCAGGCAGCCCCGGGAGCACCAGGTGAGGCTGGAGTTGCCCGTCAGCGTCAGACTGTCCAGGTCGCTGCTGCCCCGGTTCGCCGACTCCGAGATGATGCGCAGCGTCACGCCGCGGCTCTGGGCGGCGGAGAGCTTCGCCCGCAGAGCCGAGCTGTTGAACCAGTACATGCCCATGTACAGCGTCGAGTTGGGCGCCGCGAGATCGATCAGGTCACCGACCGAGGTGTTGATCGAGGAGTCGTAGGTCGTGGGCGTGGGGTAGTTGAACACCGCTGTGTAGTTTCCGGAGACGACGGTCTCCGCGTGAGCGGTGGCCGGGGCGAGCAGTGCCGCACCGAGCGCGAGGGGGGCGGCGACTGCCGCCAAGCGCCGTATCTGTCTACCCATCTGTTTCCTTTGGTTCACAAGCGAGTTGGGTGCGAGCCATCCTATGGTGCGCTCATTCGCGTTCTTGACCGACGGCCGAGGCGTCCGCGCACGCTGACACCTGGGAGGGTGACGGAACAGCGGAGCCTGCCAACGGGGAGGTCACCGGTTCCCGTAGTCCTCCACCAGGTTGCCGACGAGCGAGAGCAGGGCGTCGCCGCGGTGCCGGTCCTCGCGGGGTCGGGGCGCTCGCCCTCAAAACCGGGCGCGGTACTCCCGGCCGAACATGGCGTCGTGCTCGTCATGACCCGGGCGCGCGGCGGGGCTTGGCCACCGTGGATCTGTTCCCCTCCACACGCCCCGGGCGGGCGACGACCGCGGGCCCGACGAGGAACTCGATGACGTGTGCGCGCTGTCCGGAGGCGGAGTGGTGGCGGCAGACGAGACGTCTTCCCTCACGTCCTGGGCCGGCGCATTTCCCAGGACCGTGTCACCACCAGCGTGGGCCTGGCGTCCGACGGGCTGCCGCACAGCACCGAACGCCGCCCGGCTCTCCTGCTCCGCACTGATCTAACGCGGCCGTCACAGCCTGGCCCAGGCCACGCGTCCTACGGGGTGACGTCACGGCCCAGGACTACACGCCCACCGCGTTCCGCTGCCGGGTCACTCACCGGTTGCCTTCTCGATCAGCGCGCTGTACGCCAGCTGCAGCGTGTCCGCCCCGGCCAGAGCGGCGAGCGCGCCCATGGCGGTGCGTGTCGCGCGCGGCCAGAGCAGCTGGCCGGCGGTCAGGGTGGAGGCCACCCAGACGCTCATGCAGAAGGGACAGGTCGCCAGTTCTCCGACGGTGTGCTTGCCGTCCTCGGGCTGGGCCTCCTCGTGCAGTTCGGCGGGGCCCTGCGGGGCGACGTACCGGGTGAAGGGAGCGCGCAGCGGGCTGGTGACCGATGCCTTGGTCAGCAGCCGGCTGAGCCGGAACGTGGCGACCGAGGTCAAGACCACGTCCCACGGCTCGGGCCGGTCGGGCAGCGGCCGGCCGAGGAGCCGTACAGCGGTGGCCCAGGCCGTCGTGTACGTGGCGAAGCCCGCCATGGCCGCGAGGTAGCCGCCCAGCGGTCGGTCGTGCCCCGCCGCGTACTCCCTTCCGGTCCGCTGCAGCAGCCCGTGCAGACGTCGTGCGAGGCGGCCGTCAGCTGCCGTGTCCATGGGCTCCCGCTTCCGTGTGTCGCTGCCCCGCTTCGAACGCGTCCGGCGCCTGCCCGTCCGGGTCCTGTCGCCGCAGGCGTACCTCGACGTGGCCGTCGACGATCCGGGTGTCGAAGGACGGCTGGGGTGCGGTGGCCGGGCCGCGGACGTTCCAGCCGTCCGAGAGCCGGAAGACACTGCCGTGCCACGGGCACTGGACGCATCCGTCGCTGACCGTGCCTTCGGAGAGCGGCCCGGCGAGGTGGCTGCACCGCTCGGCCAGGGCGTGGATCGCCCCTCCGGACTCCCGGACGACCAGGACCGGGACGTCGTCCACGCTGCGCCGCACGGGCCGGTCGACCGGGAAGTCCGCCACGGCTCCGATCCGGTGCCAGCCCCGGGTCACGACGTGCGGGACCTCTTCGGCGTGGTTGGCGCCGGATGCCTGGCGGTAGGCCAGGTGGCCGCCCAGCATGCCGCCGAGCGCGACCGCCGTCAGCCCCAGGAAGCCGTAGGCCCGGCCTGCTGCGTGCCGCCCCTTGACCCGGCAGGTGAGCGAGGCGGCGTACAGGCCGACGGCCGTCGAGTTGGCCAGGGCGTGCACCAGTCCGACACGCTGCTGCTGGCGGTGCAGCTCCGCCCAGTCGACCCAGCCCGCCAGGGCCGCGGGAGCGGCGGAGGCCAGGCCGACACCGACCAGCAGACCCGCCTCGCGGGAGCGGCCGGGGTACAGGTCCAGTACCGCCGCCGACAGCCAGCTTCCGATCGGTACCTGCACCATCAGCGGATGCACCGGGTGCCCCAGCCACCTGCCGTGCAGGAGGTCCCGCCCGTCGCCGAGCGGCAGGGCCCGTACCGCCTTGCGAACCGCGTCGATCACCGCATCGGCCCTGGGCTCCCGCTCCAGGCGGTCCAGCAGCCACAGGACCCGGCTCTGCCGCATCCGGGGGCGGCCTGACGTCATCCTCATGGTCGGCTGGGTCCCCCTCTGCGCGGACGGCAAACGGAGCAGGTGCGCCCGGGCTGGACCACGGTCGGCCGCCCGGCCGGATGACGGCCCGTACACAGCCGTCCGCCTTCTCCTTGAACATCTCGTAGGCCCGCGGCGCCTCGTCCAGGGGCACGGTGTGGGTGGCCAGGTGGGCGGTGCGCAGCTCCCGGCCGCGAGCCGGTCCAGCAGCATGGGGATGTAGCGCTCGGTGACCCCATCGGCGAAGCAGCACGCGGCCTTCAGCCCAGCCTCTCCGGGGCTCGTTTCACACGGCCGTACCGGGGGATCCGTCCGATATGTCCAGAGCGGCGCCCCGAGGGAGGCAGCCATGAGCAGTTCCGGAGAAGCAAAGCGCGAGCCCACGTCGCCTTTGGAGCAGGAGACGGACGAGCGGGACGTCCACCCGGAGGAGGAAGGACACCCCGAGCCCGACACATCCGGCGAGACCACCACCGACACCCTGAAGGAACGAGCGGAGTCCGAGGAGAGCCCGGGCTGACACCCGTTCATCCCAGGAACAGCCCATGACCGGCCTGGGGCGGCAATGCGCGCAGCGAGCCGCTGATGCCCTGGCCGGTTCGCCATGACACGTGCGGGTTACCCCGGGGTGGCCGCGGGCCGGTGCCGATGATGCGGGGCGGCCTGGGGTGACGGTCTTCGGGCGCACGGGAGAGTGGTTGTGAACGACATGACTGTTGCCCCTGGCTCGTATCCCGTCCTGGTCCTGGCGCGCGCCGCGACGGAGGGCGACCTGTCGGCGGCGCGGGCGCAGATGGGCTTCTCGCTGCCCTGGCACATCGTGGTGGCCTGCCTCGGGGTCGGCCTGCCGGCGCTGACCCTTCTCACGGAGTGGCTGGGCATCACCAGGAACATCCGGCGTTGAAACTGCTGGCGCGACGCTGGGCGCGGGCCATGGGCGTGCCGTTCGCCGTGGGAGCGGGGTCCGGCACGATCCTCTGCTTCGAGATGGGCCTGCTGCGGCCCGGGCTGATGGGTCGCTTCGGCCAGGTCATCGGGTTGCCCTTCGCGCTGGAGGGCATCGCCTTCTTCATCGAGGCCATCTTCCTCGGCATCTACCTCTACGCCTGGGACCGGCTGGCGCCCCGCAGGCACCTGCTCATGGGCGTTCCCATCGTGATCGCGGGCACGTAGCAGGTCTGTCTGAGGAACGCGGCCATGTCCTGCAGGGCCTGCTGTATCCGCTTTGTAGTGTGCGTCGACATCGGTGCGGCGGCCCTCGGCCTCCGCCCAGGAGTCGAGGTGCAGAGCGATCCGCAGGTGGTTGCGGTACAGGCGCCCTGCCTTCCGCCGAGAGCGGCTCGCGCACGCTGCTCGTCCCGGTCCTCCAGGTCGCCGGTGTCGAAGGCGAGCAGTTCGTCGTCGGTCCGGGGCACCGTTTCCCTCCTCGGGTCCGTCTCCGCCGCCACGGGTACCGCGGCAGCTTCCCGGAATGTTCCACTTCGAACCGAGCACGACGTCGTTCGGCGTTGTGCCGGGCTACGTCCGGGTACCCGGGCGGGCGTGGAGATCCGGGTGGCGCCGGCGAGCGTCGCTGCCCGTCTCCGGCGCAGGCACGGGAGCGGCCATGTCGAAGACCATCAAGGACCAGACCGTCGAACAGCTCGGTGGAAGCAGCAGCATCCTGGTGCGGCAACGCCGTGAGCACGAGGAGATGGACCGGCTGATGGACCAGTACCTGACCCTCGACGACCTTCACCAGCGGGAACGGATCCTGAAGCAGGTGGTGCACCTGGTCTTCAGCCATGCCTTCGCGGAAGAGACGGTGCTGTGGCCCGCCGTACGAGCCTCCGTCCCGGACGGCGAGGAACTGACGGCCCGCGTCGAGGAGGAACATCAGCAGATCAACGATCTTGTCGCGGACATCGAACGCCTCCCTGCCGGCGATCCCCGGCGTGAGGACAAGGTGCAGCGGGCCTTCGCCCTGATACGGCAAGACATCAGGGACGAGGAAGACCTCCTCCTCCCCCGGTTGCAGGACGCGATGAACACCGCCCGGCTACGCACACTCGGCACCACCTGGGCGGCGGTACGACAGACCGCCCCGACGCATCCGCACCCCGTGATCCCCCGGCGGCCTCCCGGGAACGCCCTGCTGGGCGTACCGCTGAGCGTCTACGACCGCGTGCGTGACGCCCTGGGCACCGGCGGCTCCGCCTCACGACGCGGAAGGTGATCGCGGCCTGGCCGGGATGCTCGCCGCCGCCCTCGTGGCCGTCGCGGCACAGCACCCGAAGCGGAACCGAGCGCCCGGAACCGTGTTCCTTGCCCGAGCCGCCTCGGTCATCGCCGGGGTGCGACATGTTCAGGCGAAGGCCGCCTTCCCGTAGGGCGGATACCAGACCGAGTGATCAAGTCCGACGCACCATGCGACACCGGACGTGAAGATCAAGCCAGAACCCCATCGGATCCCGGTGGTGCGGTGCCGACGGTCAGCCCACGACGTTGCCGGCGCGCAGACCGAAGCCGGCCGGGGGGTCGCCAACATACCTGCCGGCGCGGGCGGGCTCGGAACGGCCGGGTGTGTCGGCGACCCCGGCCTTGCGGGACCCGTGCCGGGGCGGAGCCGCCCGCACGGGCGGTCAGGGAGTACGCAGGAGTGCCGTCCGATCGACCTTCCCATGGGCCGTCATCGGGATCCGGTCGAGGAAGACGTAGTGCTGCGGCACCATCTCGGCGGGCAGGTGCCGGCGGACGAACCCGGTGAGCGCCGACGCGCAGGAGCTGGCGCTGCGCCGTCCCGAACTGCTGCGCCAGGCCGTCTTCATGGCCACCCGCGGGCGCACCGACGCCATGCGCCGGGCGATGGTGACGGCCGAGATCGAGCAGAGCCGCGGCGCGCCCACCGTCTCCGACGCCCACCGCGGGGTGCTGCGGGCGATGCAGAACCTGTCCAGGTCCACCCTGGCGGACGACTCCCGGGCGCAGGACTGGATCGCCCTCATGGAAGGGCCGCTCGACACGAGCGACGGGTACCGGTACCAGCTGGAGAGCACGCTCATCCCCGACCGGCTGCGGGACTACGCGGGCATCAGGGTCCCGTGCGCGGTGATCGCGTTCGGCGACGACCTGGTCACCCCGCCGCACCTGGGCAGGGAGGTGGCCGATGCGGTGGAGGGCTGCCGGTACGTCGAGATCGCGCACTGCGGGCACTACGGGCATCTGGAGGACCCGGGCGCGGTGAACGACGCGCTGACCGCGTTCTTCGCCGGCCACCCCTAGTAACCGGTCCGGTGCCGGCCGGTATCCGGAAACCGCCGAGTTCAAGCGATGGACGACATCGAGGGGCTGTCAGGCGGTGCGAGCGCTGACATCCCGCGAACACGCGGCTGCCCGAAGTCCATTGCCGTACGCTCGTGCACCACAACGGTCAGATCACGAGCCGCTGCACGTCCATCAGGCCGCGCTCACCGGTACGGTGTTCCGCCGGCAGGATGTAGGTGCGCACACCGCAGGCGGCCGCGCCACCGTCGCGGACCGGGTTGTCGCCGACCATCAGGGTGGCGCGGGGGTCCGCGCCGAGATCGGCGCAGGCCTTGAGGAACAGCTGCGGGTCGGGTTTTTCCCGGCCGTGCTCGTAGGAGATCACGCAGGTGTCGATCAAGGCGTCCAGCCCGTGGTGGGCGAGGTGGGTGCGCAGGTCCCAGGCGAAGTCGCTGACGATGCCGACGCGCAGTCCGTGCTGGTGCAGGGCACGCAGGACCAGTTCGGTGTCGGGATAGGGAACCCAGGCGTCCGGAGCGGTGAGCTCCCGGTAGGCCGCCTCCTCCGCGCCGCGCAGGAAGTCCACCTGCTCCCACCATCCCCACATGGCGCGGCGGTGCTGTGCGGAAGAGAGGTCACGGCCTTCCTGGAGGGATACGACGGAGGGCAGCCGGAAGGCGGCGCGCAACTGCTCGGAGATTCCGGCCACTGCGCCGGGCTCGTCCAGCCTGGCGAGGCGGCCGGTGGCGGAGCCGACCCGCCGCAGCCACGTCTCCAGGTCGATCATCTGGAAGAGCGTGTTGCTGAAGTCGAACAGGACGGCGCGGACCGGGGGCACCGGCGCGGCCATCTCGGCGTCGCTGGGGCGGTAGGCGCTCGGGGTTTCGAACAGGGTGCGGGTCACAGGGAAGGCCCTTCGGGTTCGACCGTCTCGACGGGGACCCCGAGGTCGCGTATGGCCGCGACTTCCGCGTCGGGGGTGGCGGTGTCGGTGATGACTGTGTGGTAGTCGGCCACGGTGCCGTACGCGTACGTGGCGGTCTTGCCGAACTTGGAGTGGTCCACCAGGAGCAGCGCCTGCTCGGCGGAGGCGAGCATGGCCAGCTTCACCTCGACGTAGTCGTTCAGGGGGTGGAAGAGGCGTCCTTCCAGGACGGCGGTGGCGGACATCAGGGCCAGGTCGGCCCGGATCCGGGACAGGGCGCGGGTGACGGTGGGGCCGGTGCAGGAGTTGAAGTCGCCGCGGTAGTGGCCGCCCAGCAGGGTGACGTTCACCGCGGGGGCGGCGGATCCGAGGCGCTGCGCGAGGCCGACCGAGTTGGTGACGACGTGCAGCTGATTCACCTCGGCCAGCGCCGGGACCAGGGGGAACAGGGTGGTCGAGTCCTCCATGAGCACGGTGCTGCCCGGCCTGATCCGGTCGGCGACGGCCGCGCACAGCGCGTTCTTGGCCGCGAGGGCGCTGTTCTCACGGAAGCGGGTGGCCGTCTCCATGGTGAGGGCGGGGAACGCGACGGCCCGCCCGCGCTCCTTGCGCAGCAGATGCCGCGCGGTGAGGTCGTCCAGGTCCCGGTGCATCGTCATCAGGCTGACGTCGAAGTGCCGGGCGAGGTCGTCGATGCGGGTCTCGCCGTGTTCGGCGACGTACCGCAGCACGGCCTGGCGCCGCTCCTCGACGGCCGCCTGTGACAGTCGCGTACGGGCGGTCACGACGCCCCTCCTTCCCGGTTGCTCCGGTCTCGCAGTTTCCCACACGGGCCGGTGCGGGTCGGGGCCCGTCCGGCTCGCGGTCCTCGGGCCGCTCGTGCGGCGGCGGCGTACGACGTGCGTCCCCGCGTCCATGTCTGCGTCCCCGCCTGCGTGGCCGTGGGCTAGGGTCCGTCCACCGTGACCAGCACCTTGACCTGTTCGGGATCGACGGATGCGGCGAACGCCTTGGCGGCGTCCTGAAGCGGGTAGGTGGCGGTGACGATCTCGGCGGTGTCGATGACGCCGGAAGAGATCAGGGCCATCGCGGTGCGGTAGTCGTCGCCGGTGTACATCAGGGTGCCCTCGACGCGGATCTCCCGGTCCTGGATCAGGTCGAGGCGGACGGGGGTGCTCCCTGCGGCGCCGACGCCGACGACGATGATCGTGCCGCCCTTGGTGACCAGGTCGGTGGCCTGGGCGATGGACTGTTCGCGCGCCACGCAGTCGAAGACCACGTCGGCCGGTCCGCCGAGCGCCGCGTCGGCCTGGTCGGCGAGGTCGGGGGCGTCGGCGGGCAGGGCCGCGTCGGCTCCGAGACGCAGGGCGCGGTCCCGCTTGCCCGGCAGCAGGTCGGTGACGGCGATCCTCGCGGCGCCGGCGTGCCGGGCGGCGGCGAGGAGGAGCAGACCGATGGGTCCGGCGCCGAGCACGACGACCGTGCGTCCGGTGAGGTCACCTGCCTTCGCCACGGCGTGCACCGGGGTGGCCAGGGGTTCGACGAGGGCGGCCTCGATGTCGGTCATGCCGTCGGGAACGCGGTGGACGCGGTCGGCCGCGATGGTGAACAGGTCGGCCATGGCGCCGGGCGTCTGGCAGCCGAACACCTTCAACTCCTGACAGATGTTGTAGCGGCCGGAGCGGCACTGGGGGCACCGGCCGCAGTACAGGTTGGGCTCGATGATCACCCGGTCGCCGGGCGCGAAGTCCTCGGCTCCCTTCCCTGCCGCGGCGACTACGCCGACTGCCTCGTGGCCGGGGCGGTAGGGCAGGTCGATGAAGGGGTGGTGGCCGGCCGCCGCATGGGTGTCGGAGCCGCACACGCCGACGACGGTGGTGCGCAGCAGGAGTTCGTCGTCCCCGGGGACGGGGGCGGGCACCTCCTCGAGGGTGATGTCGTCGAGGGAGCGGACGAGAACGCGGCGGATCTGCTCGGTCATGTGGGTGTTCCGTTCGGTTCGGGCGTTCACGCGGTGGCGAGGCCGGGCTGGATCTGGATCTTGCGGCCGGTGCCTGCCTGGAAGCGGGCGACCGCGTCCGGGAACGCCGCCAGCGGGAGGCGGTCGCTGATGAAGACGCGCGGGTCGATGACACCGGTGGCGAAGAGGTCCGCGGCGCGTTCGAAGCTGTGCAGGATGGCCATGGAGCCGGTGATCGTGATCTCCTGGTTGTAGATCCTGTACGGCTCGATGGTGGCCCGGGCGGCGTAGTCGGCGACCCCGAACTGCAGGTATGTGCCGCCTTTGCCCACCCGGCCGAGGGCGTCCTGGATCGCTTTGGCGTTGCCGGTGGCGTCGACGACCAGATCCCAACCGTAGGGCGGCCGGTCGAGCTCGTCGGCGGACGCGGCACCGGCGGAGCAGCCCAACTGCCATGCCGTGGCCAGGCGTTCGGCGTTGATGTCGACGACGTCGACGCTCGCCGCGCCAGTGGCCTTGGCGAGCTGGAGCATCATCAGGCCCATGGTTCCGGCGCCGTAGACGAGCACGCGGGAGGCGAGGCGGCTGCGCAGGACGTCGTAGCCGCGCACCGCGCAGGACAGCGGCTCGATCAGGGCCGCGTCCTGGACGTCCACGTGGTCGGGCAGTCGTACGCAGTTGGCGACGGGCGCCACGGCGTACTCGGCGGCGGCGCCCGGGCGGGTGACGCCGATGGCAGCCCAGCGTTCGCAGAGGTTGTTGTGGCCGAGGCGGCAGTAGTGGCACTCGAAGCAGTACAGCGACGGGTCCACGGCGACCTGGTCGCCGTGCGCGAGTTCGGTGACCTCGCTGCCGAGGGCCACGACCTCCCCGGCGAACTCGTGGCCGGGGATGATGGGCAACTGCGGGGCGAACTCCCCCTGGAGGATGTGCAGATCCGTGCCGCACAGCCCGGTGGCCGCGACCTCGACGACGACCTCGCGCGGGCCGGGAGCGGGGTCCTCGACGGTGGCGATCTCGATGTCCCCGGGCTGGGTGATGACGGCCGCCCTCACTTCACCGCTCCCAGGGAGAGGCCGCGGACGAGCTTGTCCTGGGCGGCGAAACCGGCGATGAGGACGGGCAGCGACACGAGCGTGGCCGCCGCGCACAGCCGGGCCAGGAACAGGCCCTCGTTGGTGATGAAGCCGACCAGGAAGACCGGCGCGGTGGACGCCTTCGTCGCGGTGAGGTTCACGGCGAACATGAACTCGTTCCAGCTGAAGATGAAGCAGATCAGCGAGGTGGCGGCGAGTCCGGGCATGGCGACGGGCGCGACGACCCGCCACAGCACGGTGAGCAGGCCAGCGCCGTCGACCTCGGCCGCTTCGAGGATCTCCTTGGGGACTTCGGCGAGGAAGGAGCGCATCATCCAGACCGCGATCGGGAGGTTCATGGCGGTGTAGAGGATGACCAGGGTCCACACGTTGTCCAGCGTCCCGGCGTCCTTGACGATCAGGTACACCGGCAGGAGGGCGGCGATGGCGGGGAGGAACTTGGTGGACAGGAAGAAGAACATCACGTCGGTCCACTTCTCGACCGGCTTGATGGACAGCGCATAGGCCGCCGGCACCGCCAGGGCGAGCACCAGCAGCGTCGAAAGAACACTGGCCATGACCGAGTTGAGAAGGAACGGGGTGATGTCCCGGCTGAACAGCAGCTCGTACTGGTCGAAGGTGAGCGGCGCGAACGGGGTCGGCGGGTTGGTCGCCGCGTCCGCCTCCTGGTGGAAGGAGGTGAGCACCATCCACGCCACGGGCGCGAAGAACGCCAGCGTGGCGAGCCAGGCGACGAACGTCCACAGCGGCGACAGCCTGGGCGCACCGCCATGGTCGTCCTTACGGCGAAGGAGCTTCTTGAGCCTCGCCCCGGGCGCGGCGACTGCGGCATGGGTCATCGGGAAACCTCCTCGCGGAACAGCGACGCGATGGTGCGCAGCGCGAAGGTCGCGATGACGAACGCGCCGAGGACGACGACGACACCGGCGGCGGCTGCCTCGCCGTACTCGTACTTGCGGAACATGGTCAGGTAGATCTCGTAGGGCAGGTTGGTGGTCTGGGAGCCGGGGCCGCCCTGGGTGATGGTGAAGACCGCGTCGAAGGTCTGCACGACGTAGATCGTGCCGAGCAGGACGCCCAGCTCGATGTACTGGCGCAGGTGCGGCAGCGTGATGTGGCGGAAGGTCTGCAACGCGGAGGCGCCGTCCATGCGGGCCGCCTCCAGGACGTCACCGGGCTGCGCCTGCAGGCCGGCCAGGAGGATCAGCATCATGAACGGGGTCCACTGCCAGACCAGCGACACCACGACGGCAGGCATCGGGTAGGAGGAGATCCAGTCGACCGTGGGGCCGTTGTCCGCGCCGAACAACCGGTAGACGGCGTTGAGGGTGCCGTTGAGCAGTCCGTAGTCGGGGTTGTAGATGGCGTGCTTCCACAGCAGCGCCGCCGCGACCGGCATGACCAGGAACGGGGCGATGAGCAGCGTGCGCGCCAGCCCACGGCCGGCGAACCGGCGGTCGAGGAGCATCGCCAGACCGAGTCCGAGGATCACGCTGATGATCACCACAGACGCGGTGAGCACGACGGTGTTGAGCACGGCCGTGCGCAGCCGCTCGTCGGTGAAGACGAACGAGAAGTTGGACAGACCGACGAAGTGCCTCTCGCCCGGCCTGAGGATGTTCCACTGGAAGGTGGAGATGATCAACGTGGCCACGAAGGGCAGCTGCGTGACGACGATGGTGAAAATCAGCGCGGGCAGCAGCGGGATGCGGCGCTTCCACTTGGCGGCCGCGCCCGAGGACTTCCGGGGCCGGACGGGTGGCGATGCTGTCTTGGGGGGTGCGGTGAGCGTGGTCATGAATGGTTCCTCTGCCGGTGAAGGCCGGGGTCGGGGAAGCGGCGCCCGGCCGGCTCAGGGGCCGGCCGGGCGCTGAAGGTCACTTCTGGTAGGTCTTGGCGACTTCCTCGGCCAGCTTCTGGCCGTCGTTCAGTGCCTTGTCCACGCTGGTCTTGCCGGCGATGGCGGCGGAGATCTCCTGGGTCACCTTGGTGCCCAGGTCCTGGAACTCGGGGATGGCCACGTACTGGATGCCCACGGTCGGCCGGGGCTGGACGCCCGGGTTGGCCGGGTCGGCGCCCTCGATGGACTTCAGGGTGATGTCACCGAAGGAGGCGGCGGCCTTCTTGTACTCCGGGATCTCGTACGTGCTGGCCCGCTTGCCGGCCGGGACACGCGCCCAGCCGAGCTTCTCGCCGACGAGGTTCTCGTACTTCTTGCTGGAGGCCCACAGCATGAACTGCGCGGCGGCGTCGGCGTTCTTCGTGGTCTTGGGCATGGCCCACGACCAGGCCCACAGCCAGCCGCTGCTGTCCGTCTTGACGGTCGGTGCGTAGGCGTAGCCGACGTTGCCGGCGATCTTGCTGGAGGCGGGGTCCTCCAGCGACCCGGCCGCGCTGGTCGCGTCGTACCACATCGCGACCTTCTTCTGGCTCAGCGCGTTCAGGCACTCGGTGAACCCGGCCTGCGGGGCGCCGGCCTCACCGTGCTCGCGGACCAGGTCGACGTAGAACTTCGTGGCCTCCTTGAAGCCGCCGCTGTTGACCTGCGCCTTCCAGTCCTTGGTGAACCAGGTACCGCCGAAGGTGTTGACCATGGACGTCAGCGGCGCACCCAGCTCGCCCCAGCCGGCCAGACCACGCAGGCAGATGCCCTTCATGCCGGGCTCTGCGCCGTCGACCTCGGCCGCGATGTCGGCGATCTGCTGCCAGGTCGGCCGTTCGGGCACCGTGATGCCCTTCGCCTTCATGACGTCCTTGTTGTACATGAGCATCGAGGACTCGCCGTAGAACGGCAGGGCGTAGAGCTTGCCGTCCGATCCCGTGAGCGACTGCACCATCGGCTTGAGCAGGTCGGCCTTGTCGAAGCCCTTGTCCTTGTCGGCGTACGAGCCCAGGTCGTGCAGCCAGCCGTTCTTCTCCCAGATGGGCACCTCGTAGGCGCCGATGGTGGCGACGTCGTACTGGCCGGCCTGGGTGGCGATGTCCTGGGTGACCTTGTCGCGCAGCTCGTTCTCGGGCAGGACCGTGAAGTTGACCTTGATCCCGGTCTGCTTGGTGAAGTTGTCCTTGGTCAGCTTCGCGATGTCCTCCATCTGCGGGTTGCCGACCATGAGGACGTTGATGCTCTTCCCTCCGCCCGAGGACCCTCCCGCTCCGGCTCCGGAACAGGCGGTGGCGAGCAGGGCGGTGGCGGCGGCGCCGGCTATGAGGGCGTATCTGGTCGATGCCATGTGACGGGAGGACCTCTCGTGCGGGTTCGCCGGGGCCTCGACTGAGGCGCGGCGGGTCGAGCAAGGGTGCGGATGCGTCCTTGGGGAGTCGGGCGCGTTGCCGAATTATTAGCAGGAGACTGCCCCGTTGTTAACACATCTTGCGAGAAAATCGCTTGAGACTTATCGTCAAGCGGTCTCTGAGGGGCTACGGAACTCCACCGAACAGCCCAGCCCCAGCCCTCGGCCTTGCCGCCGCTGTCCCGGAGGAACGCACATGAGCGCCAGACCGGAACCCGCAGACCAGCCTGCCGTCGTCGCCGGAGACGCGCTGGCGGACCTCACCCCCGCCCGCACGGCCGATGGTGCCGCGGCCTTCCAGCCGCGCCCGGGCGGCTCCTGCCTCAACGTCGCCGCCGGTCTCGGCCGGCTCCGAGTCCCCACGGCACTGCTCGCGCGCATCTCCGACGACCACTTCGGCGATCTCCTGCGCGCGCACCTCGCGGCATCCGGCACCCGGCTCACCCGTGCGCTGCCTGCGTCCGCCCCCCACTCTCACCGCCGTGCATCTGCGCGAGGACGGGTCGGCCGCCTACTCCTGCCACGCGAACGGCACCGCCGACCGCGGCCTGCGCCCTGAACACCACGAGGCGCAGGTGTGGCGCATGGAATGGGGCGGACAGTGCGGGACGGGCTGCTGCTCGCCGTCGCTGTCGAAGTAGGAGGCGCCGTCGACGGCCGGCCACCAGTCCTGTCGGCGCCAGTCGCGTCGTCGAGGCGGCGGCCGGCCCGGCCCTTGGTGATGGTGGTGAAGACCCGCGCGTCACGGTCGAGCCGGTGGATGTGACGCTCGAGCGCCTCCAGGGTGTGAGGCGGGAGCGGGACCTCGCGGCGGCTCTCGGAGCTCTTCGGGTACTCCTTGATGCCACTCTTGGTGTTGACCTCCACCACGAACAAGCGCGACCGCCGCCCTGCGGACGCCGGCGCCGGTGAGACCACCTCCGCCCACCTGACCGCCCCGGGGCCCGAACCGCCTGGCGCGAGGCCCGGGACGCGCACCGCCAGCCTGCACCGTCGGCCCCGATGCCGGACCTGGAACTGCCGTGCTCCGGCCAGGGCGTGCGGCATTGTGCGGCCCGTGGCGTCCGGTCCGGCTACCAGCGCACCCCGAGCCGGTCAAACTCTGCACGCCGTTCGGGGGTGAGCTTGTCGGCCCGGCGGTGGGTGTTGTCCAGGAAGGTGCCGAGTTTGATGCCGACCGCTTCGCCGTCGACGTCCAGGCACTCGAAGTGTTCTCGGCGGCACACCCGGCGGGGCGGGAGACGACCCGACCGGATGTGCCGTTCGCGCGTCACGGGGTGAGGGAGGTGAGGGTGCCTCCTTCGACCTTCAGTGCCGCGCCGGTGGTGGCCGAGGCCCGGTCGGAACTGGTGAAGAGGATGAGATCGGCGACCTCAGAGGGCTCGATCAGCCGCTGGATCAGAGACGTCGGGCGGAAGCGGGCGATGAACTCGCGCTGCGCCGCGTCGAAGGACTCCGCCTCGGGGATGAGGGCGGTGATGTATTCCTCGATGCCTTCGGTGTGGGTGGGGCCGGGCAGCACCGAGTTGACGGTGACACCGGTGCCGGCCGCGGCCTTGGCCAGGCCGCTGGCCACCGCCAGCAGGGCGGTCTTGGTCATGCCGTAGTGGACCATGTCCAGGGGGGTGTCGATGGCCGTCTCGCTGGAGACGAACACGATGCGGCCGAAGCCGCGCGCCATCATGCCGGGCATGTACTGACGGGCAAGCCGTACGCCACTGAGGACATTGACCTCGAAGAAGCGGCGCCACTCCTCGTCGGGGATCTCCAGAACCGGGGTGGAGGCGAAGATACCGGTGTTGTTGACCAGGACATCAACCTCCGGGACCGCCTCCAGCAGCGCCTGAGCGCCTTCGGCCGTGGCCACGTCCGCGGCCACGGTGACGAGGTCTGCGCCGGGCACGCGCTCGCGGATGCCGTCGGCCGCCGCCTTCAGGCGGGCCTCGTCGCGGCCGTTGAGGACGGTGCGGGCCCCGGCACGGGCGAACGCCTCAGCAGTGGCCAGGCCGATACCCAGCGTCGAGCCGGTGATCAGCGCGGTGCGGCCGGTGAAGTCGATTTGCATGGTGTTTCCCTAGATAGTCCGGCAGTGAGCCGGTCGGAGAGGCCAGTCGCCTGCGCCTTCCGATTGAGACGGAACGTTCTCACTCACTATGAGACGGATCGTTCTCTCTCGTCAACCTTGATAGTGAGAACGTTCCGTCTCATAATGGAGCCGGCCGCGACCCTGGCCTTCGCCCCGACCTGAGGAGGACCCGCCGTGGCGCGACGCTCGGCCGAAGACACGCGGCGGCACATCCTGGAAGTCGCAGGCGACCTCTTCTACACACGGGGGGTCCGCGCGGTCGGCATGGACCTGGTCATCAGCAGCGCCGAGGTGGCCAACGCAACGCTCTATCGCCAGTTCGCGACCAAGGACGAGCTGGTCACCGCCTACCTCGTCACCCGCAACGAGCATTGGTGGCAGCGCCTGCGCGAAGCCGCCGCCGGCGCCCCAGACGCCCGCGCGAGGATCCGGGCCCTGTTCGACCTCACCCGCCGGGACATGGCCACCCCTGGTTACCGCGGCTGCGCCACGCTCAACATCACCAGCGAGTTCCCCGACCCGGACCATCCGGCCCACACGGCCGCCATCGCACACAAGACGGAAGTGCAGACCTGGCTGCGCGACCAGCTACGTGAGGCCGGCGACCCGGATCCCGAGGACACGGCCGGCAAGCTCCTGGTCATTCTCGACGGCGCACAGGTCCTGGCAGCGGCCCTGGGAACCGACGCCCCCGGTGACCACATGACCCAGCTGGCCGAACAGCTCCTCGACGCGCGGCTGCCCGCCCCCCACTGAGCCCGCCAACCGGCACGGCCAACGCTCAGTCGTGACCGTTCGCACCCGACGTAAGAGGCTCTGACGAAGTCGAGTGTCAAGCAGCCCCGGTTCCGCGGCTCCACTCGTTCGCCGGCGCAGGCGGCCATGCCGCCCTTACCTCGGCGCGGCATGGCGTCCGGGCCGGGGAATGCCTGCCGACGGGAGCGGTTCCCGCCGAGGCTGGGAGCAGCGGCATAGGACGAGGTCCTGCGAATAGAGCCGCGACCTACGGCCAGGTGTTCGCGGGCGGTGGGCCAGGCCGCCCGAACGACCTCGTCAGGCACCCCAGTGCGGTGTGATGGCTTCCCCCTGGCCGTTCAGCCGGCGGGAACGGCGTCCGCCGGGTTCGTGTGCCAGTTCGTCACCACGGGCTTGTCGACCAGAGTGTTCCCGATCGGCAGCGAGACGGGGTGGGGGTCGCCGTCGCTGACCGACACGATGACCGTGCCGTACTCCGTGCCGTAGTCGTTGTTCGTGGTCTTCGGGTTCACACCGGCGTAGACCGTCTTGCCACCGCTCAGGGTGATCTCCGGACCCGCCGACTGCTCGGCCGGGTGGGCCTGCGTACCCCCGGAGCCGAAAGCGACCACCGGCAGTCCCGCCGGCAGCACACAGGTGATACCGGGCTTGGCGCTGACACTGATCTGGATGTAACCGCCGGCCTGCGTCATCGACTTGGCCGACCAGCGCAGGTCGTTGGACCCGCAGCCCTGGCCGTACCCGGTCTTGTCGGCGGCACCGCTGTCCTTGGAGACCCGGCCCGAGCCCGTGCCACCGGCAGTGCCGCCGGTGGTGCCACCGCTGCGGGAGGCGCCCGCCGCGGTCCCGCTCGTCCGGCTCTCCTGGCCGCCCGAACCGCCGGCCTCGCCGGCGCTGGGCGCCGGCGCGGGAGAGGACGTTGCCGTTGCCGCCGAACCGGCGACCGTCTTCGCCGAGGTGGTGCCGGTGGCACTGGGGTCCCCCTGGCAGGCCGTCATCAGCAGCCCGGCGCCGAGCGCGGCCGAAACAGCGAACGCGGTACGGAAGCGGTGGTTCATGAGATGTCTCCTCAGTCGGCGAGCGCGTGACCGCGCCCTAGTGATCGCCTCTTCGATCAGCACGACGGGAGCTTCCACGGATCAGTTCGACGCGGTGGCAGCTTGGGCACGGCCCTGAGACACGCCTGTGACAGAACACGTCCGGTCCTGCGCGATCGTCGCCAGCCGCCCGGCCGATCACCCCTCTACAGACACCCAGTAAGTAAGTTACCTCGTGGACCGTGAACACCTATTTGGTCAGCTCTACCCACCCTGATGAGGCGATTCAACCCTCAGTTGACACCATCTTGACAGGTGTTGCTCCGTTGACGATGCTGGTGTCTCCAACGGACAGGGAGGCACCGTGCACGAGCACGACGAATACCTGTATTTCCTTCGGCGCGCCTTCGACGGGATGCTCGGCGCACTGGAGGAACTGGGTGACGACCTCGGCAACACCGCGCCGGCCCTGCCCGGCGCCAACTCCCCCTACGCCATCGCGTACCACTGCGTCGGCGTGGCCGACTACTGGCTGGGCCACGTCGTCGCGGGGCGGCGCGTCGACCGCGACCGTCCCTCCGAGTTCACGGCGGAGGGGGACGTGCGGCGCCTGCGGAACGAGGTCGACGCGCTCTTCGCACGTCTGGAGGCGGACCTGCGTGAGGCGACGCCGTCCGAGTCGCCGCGCAACGCGCCGCCTGCCGAGTTCGAGGGGCCGGACCGTCCCCTGAGCGTGCGGGGCGTACAGCTGCACGTACTGGAGGAACTGGCCCAGCATCATGGGCAGGTGGAGATCACCCGTGATCTGCTGCGAGCGGGGGATCCGGCATGAATGCCGCACCGGCTCGGAGCGTTCCCGGGTTCGACGATCTCGGCCTCGACTGGCTGCGCGCTCGCGGCAGCGTGAAGTGGCACCGCCCGGAGCGGGACGTCCTGCCGGCGTGGGTGGCCGACATGGACTTTCCCACCCCGCCGCCGGTGGTGGCCGCACTGCACGAGGCCGTCGACCGGTGCGATCTCGGTTATCCGGACTGGCCGGACGGCAGTCCGTTGCGCACCGCCTTCGCGAAACGGATGGCCGAGCGCTATGGATGGGCCGCGTCGGCGCACCGGGTGCGCGAGCAGACCGACCTCATCCAGTGCCTGCAACTCGTCCTCCACCTCGCCACGTCGGAGGGCGACGCGGTGGCGGTGCAGGTCCCCAACTACCCGCCGTTCCTGGCGACGTTGCGGACGATGAACCGGCGCATCGTTCCCGTCCCGATGGAAGACACCGACGATGGCTGGCGCATGGACTTCGCCGCCCTGGACACCGCGGTGAAGCGGTCCGCCTGCAAAGTGCTCCTCCTGGTCAACCCGCACAACCCCACCGGCCGGGCGCTGACGTACGACGAACTCACCGAGATGGCCGCCATCGCCGGCCGGCACGATCTGCTCGTCATCAGCGACGAGATCCACGCCGAGCTGACCTACGCGCCCCACAGGCACATCCCTTTCGCGAGCCTGTCCGACGACGCAGCGCGCCGCACGGTCACGTTGACTTCCGCGACCAAGGCGTTCAACCTGGCCGCCATCCGCTGTGCCGTGACGCACTACGGCCCGGACCGCCTCCTCGCGCTGCGCGACGCGCAGCCGCCCGACCTGTACGGCACTGTCTCACCGCTCGGTGTCGTCGCCACCCTGGCAGCGTGGGAGCACGGCGACGCCTGGCAGCGCGATCTGCTGACCGTGCTGGACCGCAATCGCCGGCGCGTCCACGAGGTGCTGCGCGACCGGCTCCCGCAGGTCCGCCACCACCTGCCCGAGGCCACCTACCTGGCGTGGCTGGACACCCGGCCGCTCGGCCTGGGCGAGCCGCCGGTGGAGAAGGTGCTCAGGGACGGCCGGGTCCTGCTCGATGGCGGCGACCCCTTCGGTCCTCAGGCCGAGGGGTTCCTGCGGCTGAACTTCGCCACCTCGCAGCAGGTGCTGGAGGAGATCCTCGGCCGCATCGCCGGGGCCCTGGGCGGGCGGGAGCGGTGACGGCGGTGCCGGAGACCAGCTGGCACCATGAGGGTGTGGATGACTTCGTCTTTGTCAGCGGACGGCTGTCCCTGGACCTCGCGGGCACCCTGCTGTGGCGGCGGAGCCGGCGCATCGAACTGCTGCGCTCCCCTGCCGACCTGGGACGCTGGATCCAGCAGGCGGGCCTGCTCGACGCGCCCGGTCCACTGGACCCCCGCGCCCTGTCGAGGACGTGCCGCCTCAGGGAAGCCGTGTACACGCTGGTTCGCGCGTGGCCCCCGACGCCGGCCGCGGACACCGAGGTGCGGGACGCGCTCGCCGAGGTGAACGAGGCGGCCCGTTTGCCGCTGCCGAGGCACCAGCTCGACGGGAACGGTCACCTGATCCGTACCGGGGGCGTCGACGAGGTGCTCGGCGCGGTGGCCCGGGACGCAGTCGATCTGCTCGGCGGCGCCGACTTCACCCGCGTACGGGAATGTTCGAACGAGGACTGCACCCGCCTCTTCGTAGACCTCTCGCGGTCCGCCAACCGGCGCTGGTGCGGCATGGCCGAGTGCGGGAACCGGCACAAGGTGGCCAACTACCGCAAGCGGCGCCAGCAGACCGCGCACTGACCGCTTCCGGCCGCCGAGCGGGCGTTCCGGCCTGCCGAGACGGGGCAGCACGGTGGCCTCGCTCCGGCGAGCCGGCCGTCGTCTAACCGGCCCTTCCGCCGAGTTCCCAGTGCCACAGCACCTCGCAGAGCCGCTTGTGCCCTTCGGTCAGATGCCGGCGGTACGTGCTGTACGGCAGCCCGAGCCGTGCCGCGGCCGCTTCCTGGGTGGTGGCCGTCTGACGCAGGTAGGTGGCGGCCAGCGCCCGGTGCTGCCTGCCCGACCTGGCGTCCCGCCGCACCTCGTCCACGGCGCCCACCAGGGTGTGCCGCAGGGCCGCCACCGGGTCCTGCTGTGTCGTCCAGCCGAACCGGGTGCACAGCCGGCTGGAGAAGAGGGCGCTGCCGCGCAGGGCGTCGGGCCGGTGGAGGTCCCGCAGCGCCTGCCGTACGGCCGCGTCGAATTCCGTTCTCGTCAGGGGCTTGGCCGGCGCCCCCTCCGGCTCCGGCACGGCGGGGGCTTCGGTGAGCGCCCCCGGCTGCGTCCGGTCGAACCAGACCTCCAACGGCGTCACCCGCCAGTCGCACGCGAAGGTGGTGAAGGTACGGCCCTGCTCCCACGGCGTACGGAACATCTCCTCGTGACCGAGGTGGTCCATCAACGGTCCCCACAACTGCGCGTCCGGCGTGGTGATGAAGGACCAGGCCAGGCCGCGGGACCGGATCCAGTCGCTGCAGATGCGCAGTTGCATCAGGTGCCCGACGCTCGATATCTCTCCATAGGCTCCCGGGTAGATCATGAAACGGCTGATCCGCAGGTGCTGGTCGGGCAGCAGCGGACCCCGTTGCGCGACACCGGCCCACGCCTGTGCGACGACCGGATCCAGGCTGCCCCCCACCTGCGGATCGGTCAGCCGCAACCACAGCATGAAAGCGACGAGTTCACCCGTCTGAGCGCTGCGGTACATGCGGAACGCGCCGGGCTGCTCCTGGAGCCAGAAGCGGACGATGTCCGCGGAACGAGGACCTTCCGTCTCCAGGGTCATCCGGACCGCCCGCTCGTGGTCGTGCGGCCGCAGGACGTCCTCGTAGGCGTCTCCCTCCCGGTCGATCCTCTTGAAGTACGGCTCCATCGGCCCGTACCGCTTGAGGTAGGTCAGCGCGCGGATCGCGGTCATCGCCTCCGTCTCGGAGGCGGTCCTGGCCCGCTGGAGCAGGTGGTGACCGGTGCGGACGTGCATCTGTTCGTAGCTGTCGGGGTCTCGCCAGCGGAAGTCCTGATCCAGGACCTCGCTCACCAGCTCGTGCAGGAACAGGCCCTGGCGGCCGTACTCGGCGAACGGCAGCGCCCGAAGCCAGGTGAACATCTCGGCGGCCCGGTCCTCCCCGATCACCGCTCCCAGCAGTGTCTCGGTCGTGGTGAGCACGTGGGCGGCGGTCTCCAGGGCGAGTCGGTGGTCACGGGAGGGCAGCTCTCCCACGAGCGCGGACAGAAGATTGGCGATCATGTCGGGTCCGGGGGCCCACTGCGAGGTGTCCGCAGTACCGGCCTGCGTCACCGAGGCGGCCAGGCTCAGCGCGAGCGGGTGACCGTCCGCGAAGGCCAGGATGGCCTCGCGCCGTGCCGGACCCACCCCGCGCCGCTCCAGCAGGGCGGTGGCCGTGGGCCGGTCCAGCGACCCGAGCGGGAGCACCTCCAGCAGATCGCTCCAGGCCAGGTCGCACAGCCATTCGGCGCTCGGCGGACGTCGTCCCGCCACGACCACGACGGCGTCCTCGCGCAGGCCGGGCAGGAAGCGGTCCCGCAGCCAGCCTTCCAGGCCCTGGCAGCGTTCGAACCCGTCGATGAACAACACGACGCCCGGGCCTGTGACGGCGTCGGTCGCCTCGGCCAGGAAACCGGCCGGGGACGGGGTCACCCGGTGGCCGTCCACCCACACGATCCGGCGGCCTGCCCGGCGCGCCTCGTCCTCGAACCGGCGAAGCAGCGTCGACTTGCCCACGCCGCCTGACCCGTGGACGTAGAGGACCGGGCCCGCGCCCTGGGCGCCGTCGAGGGCGGCGCGGAAACGGTCCACTTCCTCGGACCGCCCCACGAACGTCCGGTTCCGCGCGGCCCGCAGGCGGTTCCCCAGGCTTCCGGAGTCAGTTGTCACGTACACATGTTAGGAACACCGGACCTGCTCGAAGGTCTGGGCACCGCCGAAGTGTCCACGCGGCGGTGCAGGCACGCGATCCGATCCCCTGACACGGTGAATCGCTTGTCCCCGAGAAGGCACATGGTCGCCGGCGCCGTCACGTCTCATGGTGGGCGTAGCCGTTCCGCCAGGCCCACGCGGCGATCTCCACACGGTTGCAGGTCGACAACTTGGCCTGGATGTTGGTCAGGTGCGTCTTCACTGTGCCCACGGTGATGCAGAGCGCGCCGGCGATCTCAGCGTTGGTCAGCCCGTGGGCCACCAGGCGGACGACGTCGAACTCGCGCGGTGAGAGGTCCGCTTCCGCGCCTCGCGCGGGGGGCGTCCGCATCATCCGTTCCAGCAGACGGACGGTGATGGCGGGGCTGATGAGCGAGTCGCCGGCCGCCGCCGCGCGTACCGCCTCGGCCAGGAGGCGGGGGCCGGAGTCCTTGAGGACGAAGCCGCAGGCACCGGACTGAAGGGCCCGGGTGACGTACTCGTCGTCATCGAACGTCGTCACCATCACGACTCTCGGCGTGTGACGCGCGCCCGGCCGGGTCAGGGCTCGCAGGGCGCCGAGGCCGTCAAGGCGGGGCATGCGGATGTCCATGAGGATGACGTCGGGGTGGTGGCGTGCGGCCAGGTCGACGGCCTGCACGCCGTCCTCCGCCTCGGCCACGATGGTGATGTCGTCCTCGACGGACAGGATCATGGCCATGCCGGTGCGGACGATGGCCTGGTCGTCCACGACCATGGTCCGGATCACGCGGCGCCCGCCGGGGAGAGCGGGAGGGGCAATGGCAGGCGTGCGTGGACCTGCCAGGCCCCGTCGGTGCCGGCACCGGTGCGCAGACTGCCCCCCGCACTGGTCACCCGCTCCCTGAGACCCGTGAGGCCGTAGCCGGGCGGGGCAGAAGGCCTGGCCGCTCCGTCGTTGTCGACCGAGACGACCACGTGCCGCTGTTCGACCTGCACCCGCACGGTCACCGTGCGGCAGGCGGGAGCGTGCTTGCGGATGTTGGTCAGGGCTTCCATCACCACGCGGTGGACGATGTCGACCGCGTCCGTCGGAAGCCGCTCGGTGGGCCCGTCCTCGACAAGTCGCACGGACACGCCGGCGGCGCCGAACTCCGCTACCAGGTCGCGTACGGCGGTCATGCCGCCGGGAGGGGTAAGCGGGGCACCCGGATCGTCCGCCCTGAGCGCGCCGACCATGCGGCGCAGGGACACGAGCGCCTCCGCGCCGGTGTCCTCGATGCGGCGCAGGGCGGCCGGCACGAGGTCGGGCCGCTTGTCGGCGATGGCACCGGCGCCCTGGGCCTGGACCACGATGCCCGTCACATGATGGGCGACGTAGTCATGGAGGTCCCTGGCCAGCCGCACACGTTGTTCGAGGCGGATGCGGTACTCCCGTTGCCGCCGGTCGGCCACGACGAGCCGGGCGGTCACGGCGGCGCCCGCCACGGCCACGGCGATCAGCGTCGAGACGAAGGCGACGATGACGCTGCCCTCGCGGACCTCCACCGCGAGAGGGCGCGACACCACGGCGGCGATCAACGCCACCGACCCCACCACCGCGGGGACGGCTGCGGCGTGCCGGGCCGTGAACGCCAGGACGATCAGCAGCGCGACCGGTTCGCAGGCGCCGTACGCCGTGGACACGCCGTGGCCCGCGCGCAGGTGCACCGCCGTGGTGAAGGCCAGCGATGCCACGGCGGCTGCCAGGCCCGCGCACGCCGTGCCCCGGGGACCCGCGCCACGCCGCGTGATCCAGGGCAGTGCGAGGAGGACGACGGCCGACGTCATCGCCGACAGACCCAGCAACGGGCCGGTGACCGGCTGGCGGAAGGTCCCCCACCGCAGGTCTAGCTGTGCGGCGGCCGCCACGAGAAGGAGCAGGGAGGGCCACCGCAGTGTGGCCGCAGCTCGTAGGAGGGCCGGCGGCCGAGGTCGAGGGGAGGACATGCGGTGAAGGGTAGGACGGCCGGCTCCTCCTGCCCTCTGCCGAAAGTCGTAGAGGCCGTCCGAGAGACCTGTCTTTCGCCGGATCCGCACGGTGACCGCGTCCGGGGAGGGTTGCCACCGATCCCCTGTCGGAACCCGGAGCAGCTGACACATGAACCTGAACCTGACCATCGAAGCGACGTACGTCCTGGGCCCCGCCCTCGTCGTCTTCCTCTCTGTGGCCGCCGTGCGCCACCGTCGCGCGCGTCCCGGCTGGGCGGGCCGGCACGTGGTACTGCGCACCGCCGCGTGCCTCTACGCCGCGGCCGTGCTGTCGATCACGGTCTTCCCCCTGGAGGTGACCTGGGGCAGGTACGCCAACCAGATGCCGTGGCCGAACCAGGTGAACTACGTCCCTCTGGTCACCGCTGACGTGACCGCGGTGCCGAACATCCTGATGTTCATGCCGCTCGGTACGCTGCTGCCCCTCCTCACACGGGTGAACAGCACGGCCCGGGCCGTCGGGGTGAGCGCGCTGGCGAGCCTGTGCATCGAGTTGACGCAGTTGCTGTCGTACGTGCTCTTCCACAACGGCCGCGCCGTCGACGTCAACGACCTGCTCGCCAACACGCTGGGCGGCCTGTTCGGCTACGTCCTCGTGCGCTTCGCCCTCGGCAGGCCCTCGGCACGTGAGCTGCTGCGGGCCTTCGCGCTGCCCGGATCCACCGCGGGGCGGCCGGTCGTGACGACGGTCGCTTGACCGGTCGGGCGGCGGACAGCTACGTCCGCGTCCAGATGAGCGGGATGTTGCGCTTCGCGGGACCGGCCGGCACCGCCGGTGAACCCGACACGGCACATCACCGTTGTGGTCGACGGAGCGCCGGCGACGGGCGGACCACGTACGCCAGGACTCCGGGCGTACAGGCAATAGGGCACACGCCACCGGCTCGGAGCCGTGACGCTCCTCCATCATCCACACGACTCAGAGGCGCCATGACGCACTTCACCAACCGGTTGCTGTCCGCACACCGGACACTCGCGGCGATCACCGTGGCCGGGGCCACGCTGCTGTCCGCCGGAGCTGCCTCCACTGCCTTCGCCCAGACGCCGTCCGCGTCCTCGGCGGACGGTCCCAACTACGTAGCGCTCGGCGACTCCTACGCCTCCGGCGCCGGGCTTCCCGGCGTCACGGACGTCGAGTGCGACCGCACCACCGCCGGTTACGCCGCCGTCGTCTCCCGAACGTCGGCGGGCAAGGGCCGCACCTTCAAGAACGTCACCTGCACCGGAGCCACCACGGCCGCCCTGTGGAACACGCAGGGCTCCAAGCCCGCGCAGCTGAACGCCCTCACTCCCAACACCAAGCTGGTCACCCTGACGTTGGGAGGCAACGACCTCGGCTTCACCAACGTGCTGACCACATGTGCGCTCGTGGCCCCCTCGGATCCGGCCGGAAGCCCGTGCAAGAACTACTTCACGGCCGGCGGCAAGGACGTGCTCGGCGAACGCATCAACACGGTCGAAGGCCGTGTCCGCGACGCTCTCACCGACATCAGGCGGCGCAGCCCCGACGCCAAGGTGATCGTGGTCGGCTACCCGGCCCTCTTCCCCGACAGCGGCGTCGGATGCGCCGAGGTCCCCTTCGCCAAGGGTGACTTCGCCTTCCTGCGTGACGTCACGAAGAAGCTCAACCGGGCGTTGCAGCGCCGGGCCACGGCCGGAGACAGGGCCGTGCGCTTCGCGGACACCTATGCCGTGACTGTCGGGCACGACATGTGCCAGCCGCGCGACACACGGTGGATCGAGTCCTTGAACCCGGGCGAGAACACGCTGGCCGCGCATCCCAACTCGGTCGGCCAGTTCGCGATGGCGGCAGCCACGTACGAGGAGATCCTCAAGCCGTAACCGTCCGGCTGTACGGGGCTGATGTCTTAGGGCATCAGCCCCCTTCCGATTTTCGCAGCGCACCGGCTACCGCATGCGGCCGGCCCGACGTCGTACGGCCGCCCGCGTGTACCAGAGCGCGCCCTGAACATGGGGCACATCACGAGAAGTTGAGGTCAGGATCCGACAGGTCCCAGAAGTGAGCGTTGTCATGCGTGCCCGGCTACGGGCTGGGGAGCCGGCCGCGTTCGCCGAGTTGTTCGACAGCCATGCCCGCGGCGTGTACAACCACGCCTTCCGTCTGACCGCCGACTGGTCGACGGCCGAGGACGTCATGGCCACCACCTTCATGGAGGCCTGGCGGCTACGCGACAGGATCGATGCCGGAGGCGACTCGCTGCGGCCATGGCTGCTCGGCATCGCCACCAACACCGCACGCAACCAGATGCGCAGCAACCGGCGTTACCGCCGAGCGGTCCTCTCGAACACAGCCGCCGGAACGAATGTGCCCGACCACGCGGACGGGGTGTCCGAGCAGATCGACGAGCAGCACGAGCTGGCCGTGGTACTCCGGGCGCTCGCCACCCTGCGCGGACCCGAACGCGAGGTCATCGCATTGTGCGTGGGGGAAGGGCTCGACTACGAGGCGGCGGCGAAAGCGCTCGGGATCCCCGTGGGAACGGTCGCCTCCCGGCTGGCACGGGCCCGCAAGAAACTGCGCTTCCTCGCGGACGCCGAACTGGCGGGAACATCCGGTCCGGCAGCGGCAGTCCCCGACACCGGCACAGCCCCGTTCACCACCCGGCGCGCACCGTACCGGCGGGGGATCCGAAAAAGTTCGGCGCAAACGGGAAGCCGGGGTGGCCGGCCGACAGATACCAGGTGACCGCGTCAACACCGCCCGGCCCGCACAGGAAGGAAACCGATGAGCGCGAACACGCCCCGGCACAGCCCGGGCCCTCGGGAAGAAGCCGTCGCACAGCTGCTGTCCCGCACTGCGCGTGACCTGCCAACGGGCCGCCACGAGCACCACAAGGAGCACCTGATGGCACACATCGAGCAGACACAGCGCACCCAGGAAACCACCCCCACCACCACCAGGACACGACGCCTCCGGCTGCCCCGCCCCGCCATCACACTGCCCGCCATCGCCGCAGCCGTCGCCGCAGCCGTCATCACCGGCAC